>JAACEJ010000107.1 GCA_011682565.1 Actinomycetota bacterium
CCTTGATAAATGTATTTTCTTTGAATTGAAAAGCAGTATTTGGCCGGGAAAACGCACCGGCGCTCAGAACCAAAATAAAAAACAAAACAGCAATTTTTGTCATGCGGTATGTCATAGAACCTCCTGAATAGTTGCAATATTTCTCTGCGAGCTTGGCATTAAATTCTATATCAATTTCAATATCTGATTGAATTGAAGTAAGAACCAATGATACGGCAAAAAAAATAGCTGACAATTATTTATATTAATTCTATCAATGTGATTTTCGCTCAGGACATAGGCGTATTTAGGATGATACTTTTTAATAAAACTCATCATGGCTTTGCCGGGATTCGATTGCCGGATGACCCCGCTCTTGACTTTAATTGGGATTGTTTTATCGGCTTTGGTAAGAATGAAATCAATTTCAGCCATATTTTGAGTACGCCAGAATTTAATCAAGGTCGAAGGGTTTTTCTGCTTTTTCATTTCCTGGTAAACAAAATTTTCTACTAATGCGCCTTTGTCAGTGCGGTTCCCGATTGGGTTGAAATTATCAACAATGAAATTTCGCAACCCACAATCAAGATAGTATGCTTTTTGAGATTTTATGACTTCCTTTCGTTTGTTTGTGTAGAATGGCGAAAGCAGATCGGCAATATAAGTAGCTGTGATAAAAAAAAGATACTTTTGCACCACCGGTCTGTTTATCTGCAATGATGCCGTCAATTCATTTAAATTGACTAAATTACCGATTTGATGCGCTAAAAGCAAAATGAGCTTGTTGAAAATTTCAGGGTTTGAAATACCAATAAAATTGACAATATCTTTTTCAATGTATGAGCTATATAATTCCTCAAGTTCGACAATTTTATTTTCATTTTGCTTTTGCAAAAAGACCTTGGGGTAGCCGCCGAAAGCTATTAAAGACTCTGCAATTGACCTGATCACATGCCCGTAATTTCTTTCCTTTTTCTCAATGACCGACAGGTCGTGTAATTCCCAATTTAAATCCAAATTGTTTTCTGTTTGAACCAACTCCGGCAGAGAAAACGGACTCATCTCGAATATCTTTTTTCTTCCGGTCAAGCTTTCTTTGATTTTTGAGCGTATTTCGAGACTTGAAGAACCGGAGACAATTATTTTGAGCGGTAATTTCAGATCATACAATTGTTTTAAATAAAGCCCGCAATTTTCCAAACGCTGAATTTCATCGATAAACAGATATTTTACACCATCCGCTCCAAATTCTTCTAAAAAATCTATCAGTTGAGGAATATCCCGAAAAAATGAATGAAGCAAGATGTTATCCAGGTTAAAATAGAAAATATTGTTTAAGTCGATCCGCTTCCTTTTAATCAGTTCAAAAATTGTTTTAAAAAGTAATGTGGATTTACCCGTTTGCCGGGCTCCCAAAAGAACCAGAATATCATCTGTATCGATCCATTGCATCAGTTTTTGGAAAGCATCACGAGGGATATATTTTGTTTCATCAAAGAAATCTTTATTTTGACGCCACGGATTTTGGAGTTCAAAAATTCTTACTCGTTGCACGACTTTTACTCCTAATAATAACCGGGTTAAAATTAATTGAAAGTTAAATATAACCTGGTTATATTAAAAAGTCAATAAGAAAAATCACAAATTGGCTCTTCAAATTTCCGTCATCTGCAAATCAAGATCGGATATCTGTGCGTTCACACTAACAATTCAGAATTATCCGGTCTGCAGAACTGGGGGAATTGAAAGTTAGAATATTTCTATTCTTTGCCTGATTTCCAGGGCACATGCTGATCAATCTGGGAATCACTTCCATGGACAATAATAAACCATACGCGACACAATTCAAAGGTGTGTCGCATATACTTAAATTTCGAATCATCAAACATCTACCGCAGCAACAATGTTTTTCTCACCCACGATTTTTCTCCAAAGCTGACATGCATAAAATAAATCCCTGAACTGACCGGAGCGTTATACAGACCGGCGCCATTCCAGTGAACAGTCAATATCCCGGCAGAGGGCGATGCGATTGTTCTCGAAAAAACTTTTTGTCCCATAATGTTGTACACCGTAAATTCGCCGCTGCCTTCTTGCGGTGTCTCCAGAAGCATTGCTACCTCGTTGTTAAACGGATTGGGGTAAGGTCTGGACAGATGGAAAGACCGCGGCAAAAGACTATTGTCGAAAATATCTCTGACGAATCCCCGGCTTACCTCCAGGTCTGCCCAGTTTGCCCAGTCCCAGTAATTATCCTTTCCCGGGGAGGTGATGAATTCCAGCAGGATGCTTTTCCCGGCAAAAGGCGTGAGATCAATTTCAAAATCAACCCATTTTATATCTTGCATAAATCGGGCAAGCTTTTCCTGCCCATTCGCATAGACAGAGAAAAAAACGCCTGAACTCAGCGACCCGTCAGCAATCCCGTAGCTCCCGGATAATTTCAATGGTGTCTGATCCGGGAGGCATAGAACTTTTTGGATAACCGTGCTTCCCTTTGAAGGCGGATGGCCGTTCATTGCATTTTTCGATATTCCGCCACAGGAAACCATGCGAATATTGCCTGCTCCCCAGGGCCGATTATTGAGCAAATAAAGCCCATTATGGTTCGTACCGATTTGCCCGTCAAAATCTCGTAAAATTTTATATGGCGTCGAAATCGTTGGTGTTTTCTTTGCAAAGATCAGTTCAGCGGCAAGTGTGCTTTTGATTTCATAAAGCCCGCTGCCCAGATCGCGCACTGCACCGCCGGAGATATCTGCCGAAAAGGGAAGGAACAGTTGCGCTGTGAACGGGGCATTGTAAGCTGTGCTAATCTTCACATCACCCCATCGCGCCCAATCATAATTCGTGGTGCTGCCGGGAGGCCCGGGATCATTACCCAAAGTCAGGAAAATCGTCTGTCCCCGCCATGAACTCAGGTCGATGGTCAGGGTTCTCCATGTTTTTTCTGTGATGTGGGTCGTCTGAATCTTTTTGCCGTTAATTTCGACAAAGAAATCAATGCCATCCGAATTGAGCGCTCCTTCGTCAATACCTGCAGCAAAAGATAATTGGATAAGGGCCGAGTCCGGCAATGTGAGCGAATAAGTGATCAACACATCCCCAGGGCCATTGATGTAAGGTGGGTGCGCCGCAATGCCGTTTTTTGTAACACCAGCCAGGGTGATGATTTCCGGCCTTACATAAGCACCGTCGCCGATTCCACGAATCTCTCCCTGAAATCTGATAGCTGTTTCAGCTTGCGGCAGCTTTTCAACGAGATCGATAACCCCGGATTTTCGAATATTGCCAAGTGAAAAATGCCCTCCCTGCATGGAAAGACTGACATTGTCGACGACAATATTTGCAGGCAAATTATGCAAATGTGGAAATTGCAAATCCGCAGGCTGATCATCCAGCCAATAGATGCCATCCGGATGCAGACCGAAGATTTCATTCTCGTTATATGCGTACCAGCCGGGAATCGACCTGGTTGTACGGAGCCGATTAACCCCGGTCACTTTGCGATAGAGACTATCGCCGTCGACAACAAAAGTCGTACCGTATGGCGTCCGTCGATAAGCTGCGATTTCACCGTTACGGCCTCTGAAACGGAAAAGAGTCTCATCATCCCAGTTGGATTCGAAATCAGCGCGCAGTCCCAGCCGTGCCCAGGCATCAGCAATACGAATCAGTTCTTGGGTTCTTGGACCAGGCAAATCATCGACGCTATTCACACTGAGTGTCGGCAGGACGCCCCATCTTTCATAACATTGCATGAAATCGGCATACTGATCGGGATCGCTGTCGGGATTGACGAATCCGAGATAACCGACGGGCAGTGTGTATTTGCTGTACAAAAAAGTGGAGATGGGATGAGGCGTCCAATTGACGACATCCATCTTCCATCGTTGCGCAAATGAATCTCGATAAGAATTGACCTCGGTCAGATTTTCGCCGCCTAATACAATGCCGGGAAGCGCCTCAGCAAGACGCTGATGAAATGTGCGATTTCCCTGCGCCGGATTTTCTCCATTCAGAACGCTATTGTCGGAATTCCAGGCCGTGAAATCCACATCAAGATGGAGCGCATCCATTTTTAGTGTTTCTGCAACCTCTTTCATTTTGTCGATATACATGTCCTGCAATTCAACGGACGCCGGATTGATAAAGGCGTGCCGCACCTTTTGATCCGTGTTCCAGCGCCAACCGGATAAATGGCCGCTAAACGGATTGTCCAGTTGATATTTTTTAAACTGCTGGTACAGTGGGTTGTAAGGGGCAATGCCAAACGGATTGACATGCAGCATTACGAAAAAGCCGAGTTTATGGGCATATTTAACAAATGCAGCGGCTTTCGGTTTTGGTGTGTAATCCGGGTAATTCACATCATAACCGGAAAGGCGCCAGTCCGGAACATAAATCAGCACTTGCTGCGGATTGAGCCACTGCGCGAGGGAATCGAGTATCTCTGTCGATTGAATGGTATGATAAATAACCATGCAGCCAATGGAATCAATCCATGCGGGTTTTTCAGATATTTTTTGCTGACGCAGATGTGCGTCCATCCAGTCGCGATATTCTTTTGCCGGGCCGCGCCAGTCTCCGGAAAAAGCTTTAAGATGAATGACCGGCGTGTGAATTTCCGAGCGCTGAGAAAAGTTCCCCTGGTTATGTGTCTCCAGAAAAAGCTTCATTCGATGGCCATCTCCTTTCAGCACCAGTCTTTTCGCACAGAACAAGGAATCCTCAAACCAGATGCCCAGAGATCCGCTCATTCCCTCAAAAACGGCAAGCTGAGACTCCCAGTTCGTGAGGTAATCCCAATACCCTTCCAGCAATCCGGAATTGTCATTAATGGCAACACCACCCCGCAACGGGAGCACCAGTTTTCCGGCAAGCAGATCAAAGCCGGCAAAACCCAACCTGGCGCCATACACGCCGCCTCCGGATTTCAACTGTCCCTTTTGCCAGACGAGGACTTGACCGCTTTGTTGTTCTCCAAGAACAAAAGTTGAAAATGAGTCGCCCAGGGCCGAAACCAGCGAAATGATTGTTGTGTCGTTTCGGAAACCGACATTCGTTTTGTAGGCGTTGTTTCCCATTATAGATTTGTTACCGATATGCAACAGGCCAACCGCATCTCCCGCAGCGCTGGAATCGATATAACTTTCGCCGGTCAATTTATTGACGATTCCGGTTATTGCCCCACGAGTAAAGATAACCTGCAAATCCCCTGTTTCAACGATGGCAGTATCGTTCGTCTGTCCAAAAGACAGTCCGGTAAAAAAAATAAAAAGTACAAGGATTGATCGTTTTTTTGCAATGAGTTCAAAGAAAAGACTTGGCACTAAAACCTCCAATTTTATATTCTGCAATGAACCGAGTGGTGAAAATAAGAATATTAGCTATTTCCCCATAAAAAACCTTACAAAATTTATCCCAAATTAAAGCAGTTTACCCAATCATTCCCAAAACCAACTTGATCGCCATTTTACCAGAATCATTCGTACTTGTGGCAGCGATAACGGTTCCGTCTGAAAGCTGCACAAGTGAGTTCCACCACACGCCAAAAGGGCCGCTGTAAACTGTACTTTCATTCCCCCAGGTCTTACCGCCGTCGGTGCTCATGATAACTTTCATATCCACAGATCCCAAACCGTCCGACTGGTCTTCATCCGTTTGAAAACTGCAGAGTAGACGTTGATCCCGGAGCAATATGCCCCACGGCGCACTGGCGAGTTTGCCTGGATTTTTCGGTTGATAAACCGGTTGCCGATTTTTCCACTTTTTGCCTTCATCGCTGCTGCGCACCATTTTTATAACAAAAGGATTGGTCTCATCTGTGGCTTCGAAAAAACAAAGCCAGTTGCATTCCATCTTTTGGAAAGCAATTATTTTGTCCTAAATCATTTTGTCTTTTATGTAGAAATGAACAATAACCCGCACAATTTGTTCAGCCGTTCGGGCCAATAATCCTTCTGATGAGGCCATCGCTTCTTGCAAACCCATCGGCTTGTCACAAATTGAAAAAGCAGCAGTCAACCCCAGTTTTTGCATTGTGGCCGCGGAAACATCCACACTGCCGGCAAGGACAATGACCGGAATGTTTTGTTTGCGGGCAGCATCCGTCACACCCGCGATGGTTTTGCCAAAAACAGTTTGCTCGTCGATTTTCCCTTCGCCGGTGAAAATGAATCGAGCATCTTTTATTCTCTGCGAAAATCCGCAGGCATCAAGAACAAGTTTTATTCCGGGCTGCAATTTTGCATTTAAAAAAGCAACCAATCCACCGCCCAATCCGCCGGCTGCACCCGCACCGGGAATGTCGCGCACATCCCGAATTGTGTGGGCAACAACTTTAGCAATATTCTCCATATTTTTTTCAAGCGTCCGGCACCTTTCCGCGTCGGCGCCTTTTTGCGGCGAGTAAACATAAACAGCGCCGTTTGCACCCAGTAGCGGATTCTCCACATCACAGGCCGCGAAAATTTCAGTTTCATCCAGCATCCCGGTAAGACTGCTCAAGTCGATCGCTGCAACCTCACCCATCAAACGACCGTTCATCTGCTGCATAATTTCGCCCCCGTCTTTGCGAAAAAATTTAACGCCAAGCGCCTGCGCCATACCCGTGCCGAAATCCGTTGTCGCCGAGCCGCCAATGCCGACGATAATTTTTCGGCATCCTTTTTTAATTGCCTCTGCAATCAGTTGTCCCGTGCCGAAAGTCGTGGTCTCCAGCGGATTCCTTTTGTCCGGCGGCACAAGCGGCAAACCGGAAGCAGCAGCCATTTCGATGACGGCTGTTTTCCCATCTCCCAACATGCCCCACTCCACCTGAATCGAATTTCCCAAAGGATCACTCACATCGGATATAACAAACGAGCCGTTCGTCGCATGAACCAGCGCATCGACTGTACCTTCTCCGCCGTCGGCCAAAGGGATTTTCAGTATTTCACAGCCCGGCAGCACCGCACGAACTCCTCTTTCAATGGCTTCGCAAACATAAAAGGCGGACAGGCTGCCCTTGAATGAATCCGGTGCAATGACGAGTTTCATCTTATTCATTCAATAAAGTCCCGGGTGTGAACAGCATTTCGGGGGGAAACTCGTAAAACGAATTTTGTCATAACGGCGATCTGTACCGTATTCGAACAAAATTCCGATTTTCCCATTAGGCAATTTTGCCATGCACGAATAGGCGGAAGGGCCGGCGTGAATGAGTTTGGCATTCGACCAGGTTTTGCAATTATCAAAGCTGGTTTTAATTGTCATGTGCGTTCGTCCTTGGGGAACCGCCGGATTGGAAAAAAGAAACATGTTTTTGTTGTCAAAAGTACCGTAGTGGATCAAACTCGCCTGGCACCGTGACTCGACCAATTGTCGGTCGGGACGGATGTCCGCCCAGGTCTCACCGCCATCCTTGCTTGTGGAAATTGCGCGGCAATGGTTGTCATTATACGAACGCATATTCAGGAGCAGCGTGCCGTCCGCCAATTCCACGACCTGGCTTTCGTTGCATTCCGGTTTAACATGCGCGCTCCTTTTCCATGTTGCGCCGTGATCGTCGCTGAACAAAACATGAGAGCCGTAACCAAACGGCCCGCCGGCGAGTTTGCCTTTGGGGGCATCATAACTGTGATCTGCCGGAATAACCAGGCGTCCCTTATGCTTTCCCGTTCCGAGCTGAATGCCGACGCCGGGTCCGGTGGCGTACCAGCCCCACGAAGGGTCTTTGCAGTTTTCCGACAAATCAACCGGCTTTGACCAGCTTACACCATCATCATCCGAATAACAAACAAAAGGCCGCCGCGTATCCTGACTTTCTTTGCGGATGATGCGTCTCTCCACATCAGACCCTAAATTCCATGTCATGAAAAGCCAGATACGTCCGCTTTCTTCTTCAACCACCGGACAGGGATTGCCGCATGTATTTCGTCCATCGTCCCACACAACTTTCTCGTTGCTCCAGGTTGTTCCGCCATCCGTTGATCTTTTCACCAGCAGATCAATGTCACCCGAGTCCCCGCCCTCGCGTCCTTCGCAAAAAGCGAGCAGAGTGCCGTCTTTCGTTACCAGCAGCGAGGGAATTCTGTAATTTTTGTAATTTCCTTTTCCGTTCTGCCACAAATCCATTGTGGAAACATTCTGACATAAAACAAATCTTGCGGGAAAGAGAATAGCAAGAATGGTCAAAATGAAAGAAAATATTATTGTCTTCATTGAGAGATGCCTTTCGCGGTTTTGCTATTGCCGCCAATATCGGCAAAACGATTTGGGACAAGATTATTTCTCTAAACCTTCATTCGTGCTGCATTTTGGATTTTATTTATAATTTGATATTTGAATTTTGTTAATTGCGGCTTCGCAGCATGTTTTAGGCGGCGATTTTTTCTTCAGGCAAGGTTACGTCCACGAAAGCGAATAGCAGTTCAGAAAAATCCGGATTTTCAAGATGCTCTGAAATGGGCCTTCCCCGGGGGATTTTCTTGCCTGTCTCAATGTATGTATTTATATTTGCTTTTATCGCCTCGATTGCGGATTTTTTGGCATCCCCAATATCTTTGCCATGAGTAACTATAGCCAAATCCGGCACTTGTACGGAGAATCCTTGTGCAAGTGGTTCTAATGCAATTAAATAACGCATCAATTAATCTCCAATCTAATTTTTTTTACAGTATTTATTGCTCTGCCAACAGGAACATCCTTTTGGGGATGAACAATGGTTACAATGAACCGGCTTTTTTCATGTTTAAAGTTGTAATGATCGCCTTTAATACTTACCTGTTTCCAGCCATATTCCCTGGCGAGCTTGATTAATTCA
>JAACEJ010000108.1 GCA_011682565.1 Actinomycetota bacterium
ATCGGTGCCAATTTTTCATAATTTATTTTTACTCCTTTAAATAAAGAATATCATCATTGCTTTGCCAAAAACTGATCCACATTTTCTTTGGTAATAATATCCACTCCCGTATCAATAATTTCTTTTTCAGGTTTTTTGTTATTGACAACAATGTCATAAAGTGTTTCTACGCATTTTTTGCCCATATCGTAAGGTCGCTGCCCGATGAGTGCCTGGACAAGCCCGGCTTTGACCAACAAAAGTTCTTCTTTCACGGTATCAAAGCTAATGACGACCATGTCTCTGCGGTGATTGAGCGCATTGAGAAAAGCACCTTGTGGAGAAACGGTTGCCCAGCATCCCGTTACAAACCACGCGTCCAGAGTCGGCATGGAACGGGTCATATCTTCGATTTCCAGCAACGCCTTGTCCGGATCATCGTTGCAGGCAAGAATATTAACTTCTTTGACTCTGACTTTTGCATCTTTTAATTCGTCACGAAATCCGCGAATACGTTCATTGAGATTAAGCGCGCCGAGTCCGCCGGTCATAATTGCATATTCACCTTTTTTCCCCAGGAATTTAATCATTTGTTTTCCCGCTTCCCGGCCAGCCTGGTAATTGTCCGTGCCGATATAGGAAATGCGTTTGCTTTTCGGTGCATCCGAATCAAATGTCAGTACGGGAATGCCCTCTTTTATAGCGCGATCGATAACATCTGTAACGCCGTCGGGATCGTTGGGTGAGATAGCGATTCCCGAGACATGCATGGCAATCAAAGATTCCATGATATTTACCTGAGCCGTAACATCCGCTGCCTGTATCGGCCCGTTGAGTTCCACTTTGACGCCCAGCTTTTTTCCGGCTGCTTTCATCCCATCTTCTGCCTGAAACCAGTAAGGATTGCTGATGGATTTTGGAACCAGCACGAAATACAGGCTTTCACTTTTTTTGCTGCATCCGCTAATGTAAAGAATGGAGAATGAATAAACAATCAAGGCGATTAAAAGTTTCCGAATTTTCATACGATTTCTCTTTTCAATCTTTGTTATTTCTAATGCGTATCCGTACAATGAATTCACTTGGCAACACGCGTCAAATTTTTATTTTCTCAGGGAATCCAAAGCCACAGCAGCCACAATAATTGCTCCCAAGGCAAATTGCTGCCAAAAGGCGGAGACGCCGAGCAGAACCAGACCGTTTCGCAGTACGCCCATAATAGCTGCGCCAATGATGACGCCGGAGACGGTCCCTTCCCCACCCATTAAACTTGTACCGCCAATGACCGATGCGGCGATGGCATCCAATTCATAACCCTGACCGGCGACGGATTGCGCAACGCCAAGGCGGGCGACCAGCAAAACACCGGCGAGCGCCGCAGCAAGTCCGGAGACGGTATAGGCAATCACTTTGACTTTATTCACCGCCACGCCGGAAAGACGAGAGGCTTCCTCGTTACCGCCAATGGCATAGAGCTGCCGTCCGGTTACGACTTTGTTAAGAAAAATTGATGCCAGTATTGCAAAACCGACCATGAAAAGGACAGGTATCGGAATAATCCAAATATAACCCTGTCCCAACTGCATAAAACTTTCGGGCAGCCCGGAGACCGGCCAACCGCGGGTGACGACATACGCCAGGCCCCTGACCATGCTCAACATGCCTAATGTTACAATAAATGGCGGCAACCTTAACCGCGTTATTAATTCGCCGTTCAGAAATCCGATCAGGGTACCACTCAGCAATCCGATAAAGATCGCTGCAAACACCGGCCAACCGGCATGCAAGGCAATGGCGCTCAGACATCCGCTCAAACCCAGAATAGATCCCACGGAAAGATCGATACCCGCAGTTATAATTGTCAATGTTTCGCCGATCGCCATAATGGCTACAAACGAAAAACTGCGAATAATGCTAAAAACATTATCGGTCGTTAGAAAATGCGGGGAAGTCAGTGTCAGAAAGACGACCATAATGACTAATGCGACGAACACACCAAGGGATTTAAACTGAACTCCGAACCTTACCATCCCTTGATCACTACCTTTTTTGAGAACATTCAGCTTCCAATGTTAGTTGCCTGCCTGACCGCAATAATATTGAGTAACTTTTAACATTTCCTTTTCAGGACTGCCTGCAATATACAAAAAAGGTTTACTTTATCAAGAAAATAATTTGCGAACAAGTAAAACGCAGAACATCAAAAGTGTTCATACATTATCCTTTGTCCTTGCGTTACGGTGGTAATCACCGTGTGTCGTTCGGTTTGAATCTCAAGTATGAAAAATTAAACTGATGTGATGCATTGGATATGACGGCTACAAATTTAAATCTGCATTAAATTGTATTGTTGGTAGATTTATATATTAAATGCATTCGTTTGAAAATTACAAAAATATTAGCAATTGCTCTTTTTTGTAACGTGTGCAAATTTTGTCATATTTGTAAAATTGGTGTGATGGGAAAAAAGGGACAACAGTCATGACACGCGCAAAAGTTCTTGTTGTTGAAGACGATAAAGTCTTTGCTCGATTTACTCAAGGCAGCCTGATCGATTTTGGCTATACTGTAGTAAAAGTCGTTGCCACAGGTGAAGAAGCCATTCAAAAAACCGGCGAGCTTAAGCCGGACCTGGTACTCATGGACATCAGCTTGCCGGGGGCAATGGACGGTATTGAAGCCGCAAAGGAAATTTATAATCGCTACGACACCCCCGTCGTCTACCTTACAGCAGCAGTAAACGATAGTCTTTTTCAGCAGGGAAATTCAAACAATCATTTTGGATATCTTGTCAAGCCTTTTAAAAAAAACCAATTATACGTGGAAATAGAGACTGCTTTACATAAGCACAAAGCTCAGCAGAAATCCAGAAAGACCCAGGAGTGGCTTTCTATCGCTTTAAAAGGTATTACCGATGCGGTTATTGCCACGGACACCGGTGGTCTTGTAAATATGATGAATCCTTCGGCAGAAAAGCTAACCGGTTGGAATCTGCAGGAGGCCATTTCTCAGCCGCTTGCAAAAGTTCTTAAGGTATGTCGGGATTCTGAGAAAATCGGAGGGGATCAATTATCTCTTGAAATAAAAGAGGATGAACTGTTCCACGCAGAAATTGAGTTGACGACCCAAGCCGGCAACATTCCCATCGAGTGTAATGCCAATAAATTATATGATGACCAGGGAAAAATGATTGGCACGATTTACGTCTTGAGGGACATTCGCGAGCGCAAGCGGGCGGAAAAAGCTTTAAAGGAAAGTGAAGAAAAATTGCGCGCTCTTTTTAATGCTTCTACCGATGCTATGGCGCTCATCGATCCCAAAGGGATAATTCTCTCAGCCAACAAAACCTTTGCTGAAAAACTGAGCAAAAACGTCAACGCCATTATTGGCAAATGCTTTTATGAATCGTTTCCGTCTGATGTTGCCAAATTCAGAAAAGCAAAAATTGAAAAAGTCTATAACACAGCCAAACCTGTGCGTTTTGTGGACGAATCAGTGGACGGCCGAATTTTTAACATTCAGTATTATCCGGTTTACAGCGCCGAAGGCAATGTAACAGCAATTGCAGTTTATGCCCGCGACATTACCGAACTTTTGATCGCAGAGGAGGAAAACACACAGTTAGGCAGAATCGTGGATGAATCCTTGAATGAGATTTACATCTTTGACGCGAAAACTTTCCGCTATTTACGGGTGAACCTGGGTGCAAGGACGAACCTCGGTTATACGATGGAAGATCTTTATAAGATGACTCCGCTTGATCTCAAACCTGAATATACATTGCGCTCCTTCAAAAAACTCGTCCGGCCTCTTTTAAAAGGGGAAAAAGACCGGCTGCACTTTTCAACAAAGCATCGAAGAAAAGACGGCACGCTGTATCCCATTGAAGTCCATCTTCAACTCACGACATTTAAAAGTTCTCAGGTCTTTGTCGCATTTATCCTGGATATTTCCGAGAGAGAACGCGCCGAAGAACAAATCCGGGAATTAACACAGGCTGTCGAGCAAAGTCCCGCATCTATCGTGGTTACAGATATCGACGGGAACATTGAATATGTCAACCGAAAATTTGAAAAAGTCACCGGTTACTCTTTACATGAAGCCATTGGGGGAAATCCACGCATTCTAAATTCCGGTGAACAATCAAAGGAATTTTATAAAGAATTGTGGGCTACCATCCTCTCCGGCAACGAATGGCACGGTCAATTCCATAATAAGAAAAAAAACGGCGATTTGTACTGGGAGCAGGCCTCGATTTCTCCAATAAAATCCAAAGATGGCCGCATTACTCATTTTGTCACTGTAAAGGAAGATATTACACAACAGAAAGAGATCGAGAGCGCACTGGCGCAAGAACGATCTTTGATGCGGGCTTTCATGGACTATATCCCCGATGCAATTTATTTCAAGGACTCGGAAAGCCGGTTTATACGAGTCAATAAAGCCCAGGCCAAACGCCTTGGGCTGAAGGATCCTCAGGAGGCAATCGGAAAGTCTGACTTTGATTTCTTTTTAGATAAAGATGCGCGCACAACGTTCAACGACGAAAAAAAAGTCAGAGAGAGCGGTACAGTTTCTACTATAGAACGAAAAAAAATATTTAAGGACGGACGGGAAACCTGGGTTTTGTCGACCCAGGTCCCCCTCATTAATGAGGACGGGGGCATTACCGGTGTGTTTGGTTTTACAAAAGACATAACGGATCGGAAACGTACCGAAAATGCATTGAAAGAACAAGAAGAACTTTTAAGAGCCACCCTTGAAGCCACGGGCGACGGAATTCTTGTTGTGAACAAAAAGTGGAAGGTAACACACGCAAATGCCCGTTTTGCGGAAATGTGGCGCATTCCCGAAAAAATCGTGCGGACAAGGGATGATCATAAATTGTTGCATCACATTCTCGACCAGGTCGTTGAACCGCAGGCTTTTCTAAAAAGGGTAAAAGAACAATATCATAAATCGAAGCAGGCTTTTGATACGATCTATTTTAAAGATGGCCGTATTTTTGAACGCTTTTCATGTCCGTTGGTGATCGACAAAAAGAATGTCGGCAGAGTCTGGAGTTTCAGAGATGTTACAGAGCACGCGCAATCTGAAAAAGCCCTAAAAGATTCTGAAGCGCTTTATCAATCACTCATTGAAAATTTGCCGCTGAACGCATTTCGCAAAGATTTGCAGGGAAGATTGGTTTTTGCCAATACCCTCTTTTGCGAGACGCTGGAAAGACCTTTCGATGAAATGATTGGCAAGAGCGATTTTGATTTTTACCCTGCGGAACTGGCCGCAAAGTACAGCAAGGATGACAAAAAAGTCATTGAAAGCGGTCAAATATTGGACGAGGTAGAAAAACATCAAACGCCGGATGGCAATCGATTATTTGTACACGTGATAAAATCTCCGGTAAAGGATTCTAACGGCCGAATCATTGGATTGCAAGGCATTTTTTGGGATGTTACCGAACAGAAACAGGCAGAAGAAGCGCTGCGTGAAAGCCAGGAAAAATTCAAAAGTATCAGCGAGTCGGCTCAAGATGCAATTATTATGATGAATACTGATGGCGAGGTTTCGTTCTGGAACAAAGCGGCGGAAAAAATATTTGGTTATAGCCGGGAAGAAGTGATGGGCAAGCACCTCCATGCTCTCATTACTCCGGCGCGCTATCGGGAAGTTCAGGAAAAATCTTTTGCTGAATTTATAAAAAACGGGCAGGATGCGGCAACCGGCAAAACGGTTGAATTGACTGGGTTAAGAAAAGACGGCTCGGAATTCCCGCTCGATTTATCCCTCTCGCATATTCAATTGAAGGGAAATTGGCAGGCCGTCGGTATCATTCGCGATATTTCGGAACGTAAAATTTTGGAAGGCCAGCTACTACAATCACAAAAACTGGAATCCATTGGCCAGCTTGCTGCCGGAATCGCCCATGAGATCAATACACCGACACAATACATTGGCGACAACACGAACTTTCTCAAGGATTCATTTGCCGATGTTTCCAAATTGCTAACGAAATATCAGGCATTGCTAAAAGCTGCAAAAAACGGCGGCGTTTCCGGCGAATTGATTGACGAAATAGAGGAGATACAAGAAGAAGCAGACCTCGAATATTTATTGGAAGAGATTCCGACTTCTATCAATCAAACGCTCGACGGCATTAAACGCGTAACCAAAATTGTACGTGCGATGAAAGACTTTTCACACCCGGGTGTTGATGGGAAAACCGCCATCGATCTCAACCGGGCAATCGAAAGTACAGTTACTGTGGCGCGCAACGAGTGGAAATATGTCGCAGATGTTGAGATAAACTTTGATAACCAGCTTCCGCTGGTTAGCTGCGTGCCGGATCAAATAAACCAGGTTGTTCTGAATATTATCATCAACGCAGTGCACGCCATTTCCGACGTTGTCGGTAAGCACACCGATTCCAAAGGCAAAATTACCGTGTCAACGAAATTGGACGGGGATTATGCCGAGATACGGATCAGTGATAGCGGCTCAGGAATTCCAGAGCATGCACGGGCAAAAATATTTGATCCCTTTTTCACAACAAAAGAAGTCGGCAAAGGGACAGGACAGGGACTGGCCATTGCCCATGATATTGTGGTCGGCAAACATGGCGGCAATATTTCTTTTGAGACAGAAACAGGCAAAGGAACGACATTTATAATTCGTTTGCCGATTATAGACAAACAGTCTTTGTAACAAAACTATTAGTTTAAGAATAAAAACATTGCCGAGGTTTCAAGTGGAAATCAAGGTCAATGCTGCAGTGGAAAAACATCAAGTGAGGCGACTGGAATGAAAAAAAGAATTCTTTTTGTGGATGATGAGGTGAACGTACTAATGGGTCTGAGGCGGTTGTTACATTCCTATCGTCATGAATGGGACATGGGGTTTGTAGGGAGCGGCCAGGAAGCTTTGGATACTCTGGCAAACGAACCTTTTGATGTGATCGTTACCGATATGCGCATGCCAAACATGGATGGTGCAGAATTGCTTGAACGAGTTTCTCGAGACTATCCGCACATCATCCGAATTATTTTGTCAGGGCATTCTCAAAGTGAGCCCATTTTTCGCTCGATCGGGCCGACACATCAATTTCTATCCAAACCCTGTGAGCCTGAAGAGTTGAAATCAATCATTACACGAACCAGTGCGATTCAGGATTTGTTACAAAATAGTGTCCTCAAAGAACTGGTGGCACAAATGCGTTCTCTTCCCAGCTTGCCGTCTCTTTATCTGCAAATTGTGGACGAACTGCACTCCGAAGAACCTTCTATTCGAAAAGTCGGCGATATTATCTCCAATGATATAGCCATGTCGGCAAAAATCCTGCAACTTGTCAACTCCGCTTTCTTTGGATTGCGCCGTCGCTGCACCAGCCCGGTGGAAGCTTCTATTTATCTTGGTTTCGAAACCGTGAAGACTTTGGTGCTGTCGATACATATATTTTCTCAATTCAACGGTATCAGTATACCGGGATTTTCAATGGATGCGCTTTGGAATCATAGTATGACTGTCGGATCGTTTGCCAAGCTGATTGCGAATTCGGCAAGGGCGGGAAAGAAAGTTATCGAGGATTCCTTTACCGCCGGTATGTTGCATGATATTGGAAAGTTGATTTTTGTTGCCAATTTGCCGGAACAATATAAAGATGCGCTAGAAATTTTAAACAGTAAAAAAATTCCCATCTGGCAGGCGGAGACTGAAATGTTCACGGCTTCCCATGCGGAAGTAGGCGCTTATCTGCTGGGTTTATGGGGTCTGCCGGATTTTATCATCGAGGCCGTTGCCTTTCATCACCATCCAGACAGATGTCACCATGAAAAATTCTCACCCCTGACGACGGTTTATCTGGCAAATATTTTTGCTCACCAAAAACCGGAAAGCGATAAAATTGCTGCCAACCAGGCTGTTGATACGAATTATCTGGCAAGATTAAATGCATTGGAAAGATTTGAAAGCTGGGGAATGATGTGCCTTGAGGTCAATGATTTTGTTGATATGTTAAGTAATTAAGGGGCGGAGGACGGAGACAGGAAAACAGAGAAGAGGAAACGGAAAAGGAAAGCTGAAGGCCGGGATAATTCTCGTTTCCCGTTTAATTCTCTTTCCCACGCGCCTGCGTGGAAATGCTTATTCCGACGCTCTGCGTCGAGTATTGAGAAATGGAACGATTAGATTAATAGCAGAGATAAACATCTGCGATAATGAAATTTTGAATTTATAATAAAAGGGAGGCGGGATGTCTGATAAAATTCTTTGTGTGGATGATGATGTGAATATTTTAGCGGGTTACAGACGGCAATTGCACAAACAATTTCATTTGGAAACGGCGAAAAGTGCAGCAGAAGGATTGAAAACCATTTCCGAGCGCGGTCCGTTTGCTGTTGTGGTTTCGGATCTACGCATGCCCGGCATGGACGGAATTGAATTCCTCAGCAAGGTTCGTTCGATGTGGCCGAATACTGTTCGCGTGATGCTCACAGGTAATGCGGATCTGGATTCCGCCATCAATGCCGTGAATGATGGGAATATTTTCAGATTTTTAACAAAGCCCTGTCCGGCACAACTTCTCGCAAAAGCAATCACTTCTTCGATCGAACAGTATCGTCTGGTAACGGCGGAAAAGGAGCTGCTTGAAAAAACTTTTAAAAACAGCATCAAAGTTCTGGTCGATGTTTTGGCGATGGTCAATCCACTGGCTTTCAGCCGCTCCTCCCGCGTCAAACACTACGTACGCCATATCGTCAGGGAGTTAAAACTTCCCAACTTGTGGCAGTTCGAAATCGCGGTAATGCT
>JAACEJ010000686.1 GCA_011682565.1 Actinomycetota bacterium
ATCCGGTGAACACAAACAGAACATAATCCGTAGTAAAGCATTCTTAATGGAGGAAACACTTTGCAAAAATACGAAACAATATTCGTCATTGACTCGCTTCTGAAATCAGATGAAATTGAAGCGATCATCACGAAATATGAAAAATTTATCTCAACAAACGGCGGACAAATCGAAACAATTGACCCTTGGGGTAAAAAGCGCTTGGCTTATGAAATAAATAAACGCCAATATGGCTATTATGTCCTCATTAGATTCGACGGACCCGGCTCGATAATCAAGCAACTGGAAAGAGAATACCGCCTCAATGAAACCATACTTCGGTATATGACGCTGCGATTAAACAAACAAGCGCTCAAGACGCTGGCAAAGCAACAAAGTTCAGCACCTTCGACTCCGAAAGCGACTCCAAGTGAAACTCCGAAAATAGCATCCCAGGATGAGGCCGTGGCATCGGAAGACGATTCCAGTAAAGAACCGGAAATGACCGAGGTATCAGACGAAGTTTCCGAAAACACCGCTGATAAAGACGAAGCAGAAAGTAAACCTGAGGGTGAAACAAAAGTTGAGGCAGAATCTGCCGCGGTTGAAGAACCGCCGCCACTCGCTGCTGAAGCTACAGAAGACAAAACTAAAACTGAATGAGAAAACTGATTTTCCCTCATCAGATTTTAAGGCTCATGACGAGGAGAGATTATGTCAGATTTAAAGATGCCGGATATTAATAATGTATTAATTGCCGGCAATTTGACGAACGACCCTACTTTCAGAAAAACTTCTAACGGAACATCTGTTGCAAATTTTTATATTGCTTCAAACAGAAAGTACCGTGATAATTCCGGGATTTGGCGTGAAACCGTCTGTTATGTTGGCGTGGTTGCATGGCACAAAGTTGCCGAAGCCTGCCATGAGATTTTAAAGCGAGGCAGTTCCGTGCTGGTCGACGGAGAGTTGCAAAGCAGAAACTGGAAAAATGAAGACGGCACTTCACGGAATGTCGTCGAAATCCGCGCTCGTCGCATCCAGTTTTTAAACAAAAAATCTTCCAAAGATCTGGAAGAAATTTATGCTGCATCCTTGGAAAACAGCCTAACGACTTCCACTGAACCTGAATCCGCCGACCAGCCAAACAAAGTTGCTGCCGACGAATCGGACGAAATTAAAGTGGAGCCCACTGACTTTGATTTTGGTTATCAGGATTTAAAGCTCTAGTTATACATCCTGATAAAGAGCTAAATATTTAAAGGAGAAAACATGCTCAAAAAGAAAAGAATCTGCAGATTCTGCGAAGAAAAAATTGGATACATCGACTTTAAAGATGAAAAAAGATTAATGCGCTTTACTACAGAACAGGGTAAAATCATTCCCCGAAGAACTTCCGGGACGTGTGCGAAACATCAGAGACAATTGGTAACCGCAATAAAGCGGGCGCGCGAGCTTGCATTAATTCCGTATGTATCGGAGATGACAAGATAATATTTGCATGGGAAAGGTATCATGAAAGTTATATTAAAAGAAACCATTGACGCATTGGGCGATGCAGGGAAAATTATCGAAGTGAAACCCGGATACGCCAGAAATTTTTTGATCCCCAAAGGAAAAGCCGTCCTTGCAACAAATTCAAACCTGAAGGTTTATGAACAGGAATTAAAACTGGGAAGTCTCCGTGCCCAAAAAGGTAAAAAACTTGCCGAAGAACTGGCGGCAAAGCTTTCCAAAATTTCAGTCACCTCTGCCGTTCAGGTTGGTGAAGAAGATAAAATATTTGGCTCTGTTACATCTCATAATATTGCAGACCTTTTAAAAGAGCAGGGCTACGAGATTGATCGCAAAAAGATCGTTTTGGATGAACCTCTAAAAGCACTAGGTGTTTATGATATTGCCATTAAACTTCATCCCGAAGTAGAGGCAAAAATTAAAGTTTGGGTTGTAAGAGAATAATCAGCAGTCGAATACCGTGAGACCATAATTGATGTTTTTCTGGATATTATTGCTGGCACATGTTATCGGAGATTTCCCACTGCAAATCGATTATGTCTATCGACTCAAAAGAAAATCATTCTGGGGTGTTTTACCCCATAGCTTCATCTGCACTGTAATGAACGTTTTAGTCCTTTTGCCATTTTTAGCAAAAGGGCAAATATGGATCGCGATATTATTTCTGTCAGTGATCCATACTATTTTGGATCACAGCAAAATCGTTATCTCGGATAAATTTTCCGGAGAAAATCTCGTTCACTTTTTGCTGGATCAAGGTCTGCACATTTTTTCGATCTGGATTGCGGCCATCTGGCTTGCAATTTCGATAGATTATTACAATTTTCAGATTTCAGGCTTGTTAAGCAATCGGGAATTGGTCATCAGTCTGATCGCCCTGATATTTGCAGCATTTGGTGGAACTCCAATTATCTTTTACTTGCATCAATTTTGGGCAAGGAAAAAGAAAGGGAGAAACGCAAGCTCTGATATTCAATATCCATCATTCTTAAAACGGCTGCCCGGACTTTTTGAACGCTTCCTTGCTACATTGGGTTTGATATGGGGAGGGTTTTGGATAGCATTAACATTGTTTGTTTTCTTTCCCAGGATCATTCTGAATTGGCGTGATAGTGACAGATATTTAACAATAGTAAGCGCAACAGCCGGATTTTTTATCAGCATTTTTTGTGGTTTGTTTGTACTCTTTTTCACACAAAGTTAATAACTTGCTTTTAAAATAAAAAATAGTTGACTTTAAG
>JAACEJ010000687.1 GCA_011682565.1 Actinomycetota bacterium
AACCCGGTTCGGCGCACAGCCGAAAGAAATGCCCAGCGTGTATTCCTCTTTCGGATACTTTGCAGTCGATGCCCAAACACTAACGCCGTAGGTTCCGCCCAAATCTTCACGCAATACCTCACGCAACTTTATTCTCAGCACGCTCACCATGGATCGCAAGTCGTAATTATTTTGCCTTGACCAATGGTACGGGCCGGTGAACATGAATCTGACCTGGCTTTTCGGTGCCATTCCCTTGACAACCGTTTTTTCGATAACGCCTTTGGGAGGCTCGATGCCCGGGTCTTTCCACATCTCGTGTTGTCGAGTTGCGGAAAGACCGCCAAGGTAAGTCAGGACATCCTTCTTTAATTTTTGCGGATCGAAATTGCCTACAAAGAAAAAGGTGAAATCGCCGGCATCGGCAAATCTTTGCTTGTATATCCGAAAAGATTCGGATAGATTCATTTCGTCCAGCAGAGCAAGACTCCAGGGTTGAGCACGATAATGATGCTGCGCCATGGTGACTTGTATCGTATCCCGAAATGCTGTTTCAGGTCTCGCACTGCGATTTTCAATAAAACCTTTCATCCTTGTTTTGTAGGATTGAAAAGCCGTCGAATCCATGCGCGGTGCAGTAAAATAAAGATAAATCAGTTGAAACATTGTTTCCATATCCTGGGGAGAGCAACTGCCGGAAATCCCTTCGGTAAGTGAGGTGATGAACGGAGAAACACGAACAACCTTATCGGACAGTTTTTTTTGCAATTCAATTTTACTAAAAGAACCCAGCCCACCTTCGCTGACAACAGCCGTTGCCGTGACGGCTGCAATATAGTCTTTGTCTTCTACCAAAGAATTGCCGCCCGGGCTGAATGAAGTAAATAGAATTTCATCATTTTTAAAATCCGTGGGTTTTAGGACAACCCGAATGCCATTCGACAATTTCCATTGCGTCAATCCAAGTTCCGGTATCTTTTCTTCCCGGATAATTTTCCCCGCTTGCGGTTTATTCACAACCAGCGGTTCATTCGAAACGCTATCCACATAAGCCGATATTTTCTTTTTCTCAACTGAATGAATGACAGCAAGCAAATCTTTTTCAGTCGGAATATTTATTCCCTTTTTCTGCGGCGAATTGACCAGAATGACACGGTTCGTATCTTTGATCCATTCACTTGCCAATTTATTGACTTCGTCTATTTGAATTCCCGGCATTAACTTTTTATAATAATCGTACTCATTTTCAATTCCGGGAATGGGTTCTTGCTCCAGAAAGTTTCGTGTGTATTCGGAAACATAATTTCGCGATTCGGTTTTATCCCGCTCCTTAAACGCTTTTTCCATATCGCGCATCATTTCTTTTTTCATACGTGCTAATTCCGTTTGCGTGAAACCATTTTCCTTAACGCGGAGAGCTTCGGTCAGCAGCGCATCCAGTCCGCGTGGAATCGTGTTATCTTTAACGCCGGCGCTCAAGAGGTAAACCTCCTTTGTCCGCACAAAGCGTCCCTTTCCGGAATACGCATAAAGAAATGGTGGATCGGCTTGCTGCAGCTTTTCACTAAAACGCTGATTCAACATGCTGTTGTACAAACTCTCGATGATCTGCAGACGATAATCTGCGATAGTTTTCTGTGGCTGTACATCCATCTTGTAATAAATACTGACGGATGTACGCGTCGCTTCCGGATCGGAAGCAATGGCAAACAACGTTCCCTTGTTATCGGGCACAGGAAAAATAATCCGCTTGCGTTCCTTTTTTCGGGAGGGAATCGAAGCAAAATGCTGTTTGATCAAGGATTCAATTTGCTGCGGATCGAAATCACCAACGGCAATTACAGCCTGCAAATCGGGACGATACCAGTCTTTGTAAAACCGGCGCAAGGTTTTGTGTTTAAAAGAATCAAGAATTTTCTTTTTGCCAATGGGAAGCCGAACAGCATATCTGGAATTTTTGAAAAGAATGGGAAATTGTTTGTCACGCATACGTGATTCAGCACCTCGTCCCAGGCGCCATTCTTCGATAATCACACCGCGCTCTTTGTCGATCTCTTTGTCATCGTAACTGACATTGTGCGCCCAGTCCTCAAGAATTAAAAACGCGTTCTCGATAATTTTTGTACTGTCTGTAGGAATTTGCAGTATATAGACGGTTTCATCAAAACTCGTATAAGCGTTCAAATCCGGGCCAAAACGCATGCCGATGGATTCGAGATAATCTACCAATTCCTGTTTTGCAAAATGCGTGGTGCCGTTAAAAGCCATGTGCTCGCAAAAATGCGCAAGCCCCTGCTGGTCGTCATCCTCCAAAACGGAACCGGCATTGACCACCAGGCGAAGTTCGGCACGATCCTCGGGTTTTTTATTCACGCGAATATAATATTTCACCCCGTTTTCAAGCATTCCTATTTTAACCTGTGGATCGAGCGGCAAATTTTCTGACAATGAAAAGGACGAGTCCTGCGATACGTCCGGCTGTCCACAGAACAAACGGGATGGCAAAGCGGACAATAAAAGAAGAACAATAACAAAATAAAGCACAAAAATAGGTTTTAATTTTTTCATTTTAAAGTCTCTGATTTTACACAAGTTCCTTTAACAGATCAAAATTTGAAACACAACATAAGAATATTTTTTATGAATAAAAAGTGTTTTTCACTCATTTTCCTGCGTCGTCCATAAGAAAATAGGTATTGACTATTACCCAAATTATTGATAAATTCATTCACTTAACAAAGTTTGATTACTAAAA
>JAACEJ010000688.1 GCA_011682565.1 Actinomycetota bacterium
GACAAATCGCGCACTGTCAGCCAGGCAGAAGGTTACCGTAACAGCTTGATTCCGCCGGCCAATGGGCAAGCCGAACGTATGCTGCGCGAAGCAGAGGGCTACGAGGGCAAAGTGATCAACCGGGCACAGGGCGAAACACAGCGATTCCTCTCTATGCTGGCCGAATATCGCAAAACCGGCGGCAGCGCTTCTCCCGATGTGACCAGGGAACGGTTGTACCTGGAAACCATGGAAAAGATTATGCCCAGAGTAAAGAAATACATCCTGAACGCCGATAATAAGAACAAGGTCAACTTGCGCTTTCTCGGAGACAAATAAGCCCTATCTGACCAGGTAAACAACCCGACTAAAAATATTGTACCCGCCATGGATGTTTTTCCAGCGCCCCGCGAAGAGTTTCCGGGGCGCTTTTTTGTGACGAGACCTTTCCGCTGTCAGCCTTTATCAATTACCTTCCAGTATGAACGGCGCGCGCACATCCAGAAGGAAAAATTCTATTCGACATAAATAAAAATATTTACATTATAATTAAACGATTGTTTAATTGTCTAACTTGGGTGAGGAGCTGTGGCTTTGGATTCAAACTGTGATAGCTGTGATTTTTTTTATATCGATAAGCAAAAAGTCAAATCTGTGGCGCACTACCTGAAAACCAATGACAGGTCCGGCGATCTGACAGAATTTTTAAGCTTCTCAGCGATCCCATGCGCCTCAGAATCATTATGGCGCTTGACCGCGAAGAATTGTGCGTCTGTGATCTTGCCACCCTTCTGGGTGTAACCCGGCCCGCCATATCTCACCATCTACACATTCGCAGACATCTGCGGTTGGTGCGTTACCGGCGCGACGGGAAAATTGCTTATTACTCGCTCGATGACAGCCACATCAGCGAATTGATCCGTACGGTCCAGGAGCATCTTGACGAATAAATGATGAATTGTTGTCTGAAATTAAAATTGTGAGGACTATGGATGAGCAAAGCAAAACTGTCTTTACGCGTCGCTAACCTGGACTGCGAGCACGAGGCCGCCGCCATCGAGCGAGGCTTGCAAGATGTTCCAGGCATCGCAGAGTTGAAAATCTATCCCAAATCGGCAAAGGTGGAGATTCAATATTTGCCGGATAAAATCAGCGCGGACGAGTTGAAAGAACGATTAAAATCACTCGGCTTTCCGCCGCTGCAAGCCGGCGCCATGCCATCCGCGCCAAAGCCCTGGCGCAACCCAAAGGACATTACCTCGGTGGTGTCCGGTGTGTTGCTGCTTCTTGGTAGCTTAGTCTGGCAGGATTGCCATCACTGGTTTCTCTGATCATATATATTTTGGGCATTCTTATCGGCGACAGCGATTAAACAGGGATGCCCCTTGCTATGGACGCACGCATTTCCGGAAAGGCTTTGCTGAGAAATTATTTCGCAATTGAATGCTCAAACGCCTGTCTGTGCGAAAACACTTCACGCCTCCAAAGCTAACCTCTCACTAATTTACAGACTTTTCTTCTTCTCACAGATCCTAATCCCCTTTAGAACCAAGCAGTTACATCACTCATCTCCTTTTGAATACTACCCTGGCATACCGTTTGTATTAAAAGAATTAAATTGCGGGCATTTTTAACATCTGATAAAGAAAGAAGAGGATCAACATGAGCGATCATTTGAGCAAACAGGTTTCAATGTCTTTTGAAGGTACTGTGGAAAAAGTCAAAAATGAGATTGAAAAAGGAGGATTTGCCGTTTTCTGCGAAACGGATGTCATTAAAACACATGAAGCAAAATTGGAAACCGGTTTCAATCTCTATAAAATTATCGGAGCATACAGCCCTATTTCTTTTTACAGAGCCCTTCAAAGGGATAAAAACATTGGCGTCCTGCTCCCCTTTAATTTTATGGTGCAACAGGATGGCCAAGGGACGAGGGTTAGCGTTGAAGACCCGACAGCGATAACAAAAGTACATCATGACGAAAAAATAGCAGGCATTTTTACGCGTATTCAAAAAAAGCTACAAAAGATAATCGAAGCGGTGTAGGCGAAAGAATGCAAAGACAACGACACAAAAAACAAGAGAAATGAGGCGAACATGAAAGTTTTATTATTGGTTACAAAGGATTGCCAGCACCGGCACACTATAAAGGAATACCTGCACAGGATGGGCGTCTCCTTCGAGGTGCAATATGTGGATGATCATGCGGAACTGGTTGCAAAATACAACATTAACAGTGCACTCAATCTGATTATCGATCACAAACAAAAAATCGAAATTCAGACCCTGTCTGACAACTGCCTTCCATCGTATTACGAATTAAAACAATCCATGCAAAAGTACCTCCCCCAACCGGCTGGCAGGCGCCAAGCTTTGCTGCTAAAACAACAACATGGTGAACCTCCCGCGGGTTTTGCAAATATACAAAAATTTGATTAATGATTAGATTGTTATACAATATTTAGCTTTGCGAATAATCAAAAACCTGCGGGAGGTTGGTTCCCGGACAGTCTGTACAGGCATAACACAAGGTCCATATCGCAGAGACTATCAGGACAGCATGTTGTGGTTTTTACAAAGCAGGTACCTCTACTCAAAAATCCAGCAATAAAAGAAAAGCCCCGGACTTTCGTACCACCTCCAACCCTAGAATCCAACCCGCTAATGAAGGTGATTGGCCTGTTTATAATTGACACCTCGTCCGATTTATCATCCGGCATTTTGAAGAATATTTTCGCTTGCTATAAAGTAC
>JAACEJ010000109.1 GCA_011682565.1 Actinomycetota bacterium
AATCTCACTTGACTCTTAATGTTATAATATTTATTTTGCAGTTGTACATCTTAAAGATTGAAAAGAAAATATTGTAAGATAAAAAGCCCGCAGATAATTTTCACTGTGGGCTTTTTTTAGTATTCATCATCTAATCGAAAAAGCGTGAGGAAAAAATGCAGAAAGTAAAGTGTGCCGTCCTGGGGGCCACAGGAATTGTGGGACAGAACTTTTTGAAACTGTTAGTGGATCATCCTTATTTTGAATTGACGACGGTTTGTGCAAGCGATGCACGAAAAGGGAAAAAGCTGGGAGAGGCAAAAGAACATGTCCAGGGCGGTATACAGGCTGCCTTTTCGGAACTGGTTTTAGAGGCCATGGATGTGAACGTTCTCGTCTCGCGCGGTGTTCAGATTGTTTTCTCTGCGCTTCCTGCCTCAATCGCAGCAGGCATTGAAAGAGACGCGGCCAAAGCCGGGATTAAAGTTTTTTCAAATGCCAGTGCATACAGGATGCATCCGCACGTTCCGATCCTCATTCCGGAAATAAACTACCCGCATCTTGATCTTGTTAAAAACCGGCAAAAAGAAACCGATGGGTTTATTGTAACGAATGCAAACTGTACAACAACCGGATTGGTGTTGGGCCTGGCTCCTTTTCTTACTTTGAACATAAAGAAACTAGTCGTTGCAAGCTACCAGGCAGTTTCCGGCGCAGGATACCCGGGATTATCGATTTTTGATATTTCCAATAATGTGATTCCCTATATTGCGGGGGAAGAACCCAAGGTACTGGATGAATGCGCCAAAATTTGCGGTCGAGTCGATGGTTCCGAAATCGTGCCTGTTGATTGGGACATTTACGCCCATTGCGTAAGGGTGCAGACAATTATCGGCCACCTCATCTCTGTGCATATTGAACTTGACGAAAAAATCGATCAAAATGATGTTAAAAATTTAGTTGAACAGTTCTCCACACCTGAAATCCTTGTCGGATTGCCAACCGCTCCTGATCGCCCTGTTATCTTCACAGAGGCTCCCGATCGTCCGCAACCGCGCTATGACATCGAGGCCGGTACTCCTGACCGCGCTAAAGGTATGGCCGCTGTCATCGGCAGGTTGGAGGTGCGGGATAATGTCATTCGATTCATTACGCTATCCAATAATCTCGTTCGTGGTGCTGCAGGCGGATCGGTATTGAACGCCGAGTTGGCTTTTCGTAGAAATATGATTTAACCTTTTCAATTTTATAAAATATTTTCAGCACTCTTATAATTCTTTAACAGAAGGAATATTCTATGGCAATAATCAAACTACCGGTCATCATTCATGGTGTAACGGGGAGAATGGGGAAAATTGCATTGCGCGCAGTGCAAACAATTGCTGCCGACGAATTGGCTCAGGTTGGCGATGATCTTATCACGCCTGTGCCTGTTGGTCTGGCAAGAAATGCACAAAAACTTGAAAAGATAGCGACTGAAAAAGGTCTCGAACATTTTTATACGGATTTTGCACAGGCTTATCAGTTTGCTCTAACAATGAATCCGCGCAAACAAATTTATCACAACACAATCTCAACCGGAATCCGCAGGGACGTTATGCTTGAGATCCTTCCGAAAATGAATCCCGAAACAACGGCGGTTTACACTGAAAAACCTCTGGCCTCCGGCTATGCGGATGGATTTGCGATTGTGGATGCGCTGGAAAAACGCGGATTCCTTCATGGCGTCGTTCATCACATGCTTGCAACGCCCGGTGTGCGTAAAGCGCTGGAACTGATGCCGAAAATTGAACCCCTCAGTGCAACGATGGCTTTTGGTTATGAGGTCGGCCCGGGACTCGGCGGAAATGCCGATTTTTCAGGCCAGCGCCCGGATTTTAATTGGTTGTTCAAGGAATCCGGTGGCGGGATCATTCTCGATATGTGCCACGAAGCGTATTTGTCGGAAGCACTTTTTGGGGAAACGGAACGTTTGAGCGCGAGTGCACGCCTCATCGTTCCGCAGCGGATGAGCACGGACGGCAAAACAGTCATTAACTGCGATGTCGAGGATTATGCGGCTCTTCGCCGTGAACATAAAAACGGTCTCATTAATACGTCGATCTGGTCCTGGTATCGTCGTGTAAATTCCGAGTTCGGCCCGCTTGAAATCACCGTGGAAGGGCGAGGAGGAAGCATGGTTTTCGGACTTTACGGGATTAAAGTACAGTGGAAAGAAACCGCACCGGCTAATCGTTGGGAGAGATCGGTTTCGGGAGAAAAAATCGAGTGGCGCGATTACTGGGAATATCTGAATGTTTCCTACAAAGACCCTTTTGCTCTGGAATTGGCCGATTTCCTCGAATCGGTTATTAAAGAGAATAAATATCCAAAGGACGCAGTCCATGCGCTGAATGTTTTAGGGGAAGTTGAGGCCTTGTATGAAAGCGCTGCTGCGGATGGGGCGACTGTAGAAAAAAATGATATTTATTATTATCCCCGGCCGGTGCCGGAAGGATGGAGTCCGGAAAGACTGCAAAACGGAAAATTAAAAATCGTTATTTAGATTGCTTCACTCTCAATGACATTTTGGGACTTTTTACGAGCAACCTATGAATTAAAAGCCACACGACATTCATTTTTCTTTCCATGACGAGTTTGATCGAACATCCTTTGCCGCATCCTCAGTGCGATGCCAAATATCTTGTCCTGCCGGAAGATCATTTCCTGTCACTCAGGCATGCGCAACGTCTCGGCCTGGTCGATAGGAGAAAGGCAAAAACAATCGTGCGCACCATGATTCCCGGTTGTGAAGATTCGGGTGAGACATCGATCAGGCAGCGGATTGAATATTTAAATTAATTTGTGTTCTTTGAGGAAGTTATACGTTTGACCCAACTTGAAAAAGATGAAAAAATCCTGCGGACATTTATTACTGTTTATTGCAAAAAGGAGCATGGAACGGAAGAATTGTGCGATGATTGTTCCGATGTTTTAGATTATGCACTCAATCGCCTGAAAAAATGTCCCCTGGATCCCAAACCCATGTGCAAAAACTGTCCTGTGCATTGTTATAAACCCGAGTATCGCGCCAAGATAAAAACTATAATGAAAAAAGCCGGCATCACCCTTATTCTCAGGGGCCGGCTTGATTTGCTCTGGCATTATTTTTTTTAGAGTTTACATTTCGTCCTCTTCTTCAGCTTCAGCCTCCGCCTCGCTCTCCTCACCCTGGACAGTGAATTTTTCTACCGTCATCCGTAAATCAATGTTAAAAAATCTATAAAGTTCAGCCAAAAGATCGCCGCCTTTGTTATCCTGTATTCTGGAAACAAGCGTCAAGGCTGCGTATTCGGATTTCACAATATCCGCATCTTCGCCTTTGCCGATTTTTACTTTTTTTTGTTTAACGTTAAAGGGTTTAATTGTTACCGCAGGCAGAACAAATTCCTCTCCGGTCACATTATCCAAAAGTAAAATTCGCACCAGGCCGCGAATCATATTGTTGAATAATTCTCCAACCTGAAGGCTGTTATCCAGTTCCACATCCGCCTGAATGACCAACTGGCGGACAAGTTCACCGTCTTCTCCCTTGTCATCGGCAGGCCAATACTTTTTAATAATTGCCTTGTCAAAAACCAACATCTGCTCCTCCGTTTTTAAAAAATTAATTTGTCGATTATACGAATAATATCATTTGAAATCAATCTCAAAATTCAACCTTTTTATTGATTCCAGTTTGTAGGGTGGAATTCTATCCCACCTTTTTGATGGCGCCATAATTCATTCTTGCGAATAAAAAAAGAATGGAAAATCATAAACCGGGCTAATAAAAATATTAATCTACTTGAGATGAAGTTTATTTCTGCTCGCCCTGGGATTCCCATCCCAGGGCGCAAGATAAATTAGGGCTTCTGCCCTCCAATGCAGCCAAAAAAGTAAGAATGTGAAGCATTGCAAAACTTAACCTGATCAGGTTCATCGCTTTTTGACGAATCTCCGGAACATGTAAAATAATTCTTGCAACGTAACGGGTTACATTTTATATTTAATTCATAAGCTATTCGTCAAATATGATCAGGTTTAATTCTTTATGAAGAGCAGGATAAGAAGAATGTGAGATATAATGATCAAATCATTCAAAAACAAAGCTCTCTAGAAATTATATTTAAATGACGATCGGAAGAAAATCAAGCCGGATCATGTTTCAAAGTTACTCAGAATACTAGATCATCTCGACGCTTCTGCTAATCCTCAAGACATGAATTTATCTGGATATAAATTGCATAAATTAAGGGGTAAGCAGAAAGGAGTCTGGTCAGTTTGGGTAAGTGGAAATTGGCGAGTTACCTTAAAGTATGCGACTGAGACTTTTTCGTCGTCTTTCACCTTTTGTCTACCAATGGATTGCTCACAATCGCCATTTTGCTTCCTGCGTATTTTTCCCAATTGAAAAATATATTTTTAATCGTTTAATAAAACAGCAGAAATATGTCATTGATTTTACATGAATTAGCAACATAGAATAAGACTTTGCTTTCTTATCGTCATAATCCCATAAAATAAAACTTGACAGTTGTCGATTTATTTGCTATAATATTTTTATAGTTTTGCTTCTGTTAATTTACAAAACTGATGAAGCGTTTATGGAGGTTTTAATTTATGCTGGTTCGCGTAAGAGTAGAAAGAGTTACGTTAGACACTGCGACCAGTCGTTTTGTAGTCATTCTCAAAGATGAAGAACGGAATCGCTGGCTTCCTATTGTCGTTGGCTCTACAGAAGCCCAGGCTATTGCTCTTCAATTGGAAAATATTTCTCCTCCGCGTCCATTAACCCACGATTTGATTAAGAATGTCCTCGAATCGATTGATGTCGATATTTCCCGGGTCATTGTTAATGATTTACGGGAAAATACCTATTTTGCATTGATTGGGTTGCAGGATAATGGGGAAACAACCGATATAGATGCCCGCCCCAGCGATGCGATTGCTCTGGCGTTGCGAATGGATGCCCCGATTTTTGTGGAAGAATCTGTTATGCGCAGAGCGGGTATCACGGAGAAAGATACTTCGAGCGGCGAAAATGAAGGTGTGACAACCCCGGGTGACAGGCTCGAAGAGTTGAATGTGAGCCTTCGCAAAGCTGTTGAGGATGAACGCTACGAAGATGCTGCGCAAATTCGGGATGAAATCCAGAGAATAAAGGCAAGTTTAAGGGAAAATATTGATTGATCCATCTATTAGTTTTTAATTGTTTGATAAAAGCCTCCTTTGTGAGGCTTTTTTTGTATAATAGCCTGAGGATTGTAATAAACTAAAAGCGGAATGAAAAAGAATTCACCCTCACAACGCATCCCCTGGATTTATATTCCGACACTTTATTTTGCCGAAGGTCTGCCTTATATCATTGTAAATTCCGTCTCTGTGATCATGTATAAAAAAATGGGCATTTCGAATCAATTGATCGGTCTGACCAGTATTTTGTATCTGCCCTGGGTGATCAAGATGTTCTGGGGGCCTGCCGTTGATATTTACTCCACCAAGCGAAACTGGATCATCCTAATGCAACTGGGTATGGGAATCACCTTTATCGCTCTTTCCATGGCCATCCAATTTCAAAGCTTTTTTCTGTTTACTCTTGGCGGATTTATCATCGTTGCTTTTATGAGCGCCACGCACGATATTGCTGCGGACGGTTTCTATATGCTCGCTCTCGATCAAAATCAGCAGGCTTTATTCGTTGGTGTCAGGGCAACGTTTTATCGTCTGGCTATTCTTTTCGGTTCCGGTCTGCTGGTTGTTATTGCGGGTAAAGTCGAAAAGAACACTCTCGATATTCCTCTCAGTTGGACGATCGTTCTCGCTATCGCAGCGGCCGTGTTTCTCGGCGCTTTTTTGTTTCATCGGTTTTACCTTCCTTTTCCGCCAAACGATTTTTCCCGAAAAGGAGAATCACAATGTGCTCCATTTCTGGAAATATTCCGCAGCTATTTTAGTCAAAATAAAATTGTGGCCATTGTTATTTTTATTCTGGTGTACAGACTTGGTGAAGCGGTTCTTTCAAAAATGGCAGCCATCTTTTTGCTCGATCAGCCAAAAGCCGGTGGTCTGGGACTGGAAACGCAGACTGTTGGATACGTTTACGGTACTGTAGGTGTTTTAAGCCTGACGGTGGGCGGCCTTTTGGGCGGCTGGCTTATTTCAAGATATGGTTTAAAACGCTGTATCTGGCCTATGGCATTATTGCTCAAAGCGCCCGATCTCGTTTACATTTATATGGCTGTAGCCAGACCTGCCCTGGCACAAATTTATTTTTTGGTCGCTCTGGAGCAATTCGGCTATGGTTTCGGATTTACCGCTTTTATGGTTTTTCTTATGGATATAGCTGATGAAAAATATAAAACATCACATTTTGCTATTTCAACCGGAATTATGGCGTTGGGTATGATGTTGCCCGGCATGGCCAGTGGCTTTTTGCAGAATGCATTGGGGTACATCAATTTTTTTATCCTTGTCATCTGCCTGACCGTCCCGGGTTTACTGGTTCTCTTTTTCATTCCTCTTGAAGAAAAAGGGTGAGGTTCATAAACGAAATGATAAAAATCAGAAAATTAATAAAATCAGATATTCCCCCAATAACCCATTTGTGGAATCAAAATGTCAGGCACGACTTAATGACCGAGGCCTTACTGTTTGAAAAAACATTTGCTGATCCGGATTTTAAAGCAGGTCTGACAATGATTGCCGGTGAGGACAAACCGGTCGGTTTTATGCAGGGATTACATCGGGTAACAGCAACGGGAGAAAAAATTGGCTGGATAAAACTGTTTTTCGTTGTAAAAAAGTTCCGGCGTCAAAGAGTCGCCACTTTTCTTTTACAGCGCATTGAAGATTTGCTGTGGGGAGAGGGCGTTTCGGAAATTCGAACCATGGATTCAAATCCCAATTATTTCCAGCCGGGTATTGATCCATTTTATACCGAGGCCATAGCTTTTGTGGAAAGAAACGGTTATAAAAAGTTTGCCGACACGGCAAATCTCATCGCTGATTTAAACCAGGATTTGAATACTGCTTTGGAAGTGGATGCGTTAGCCGGGGAAGGAATTGAGATTCGCCGGGCAGAAGAGAAAGATCGTCAGCAGCTAGCCGAATTCCTGGCGAGCAAATTTCCGTCGTGGGAAAAAGAGGTTCCCGCGGCATTCCGGAACAAGCCGGTGAGTTTACATCTTGCATTTTATCACAGGCGTTTGGGTGCTTTTTCAGCCTATGACGTGAACAATTTGAATACCGGCTGGTTCGGTCCTATCGGCACGGATAAAGTGTTTCGTGGAAAAGGTGTCGGTGGGATTTTGTTAAAACGATGTTTGCAGGATATTAAAAAACAGGGCCACAAACATGCTATTATACCATGGGTTGGTCCGATCCCGTTCTATATGCACTATGTCAATGCGCGTATGCACCGCGTATTTTGGAGATATAAAAAGGAGCAGAAGAAATAAAATGCTGCGCCGCGCAAAAGCTGTTTTATTCACTTTTCTGATGATTTGGCCTCTTACGGCTATCCCACAGCAAATTCAAAGAGGAAAAATAAAACTGGGGATCAATGTTCTTCTCAGTGAAAATATGGATTTGCTCAAAGGCAAACGCATCGGCCTTGTAACAAATCCCACCGGCGTGTGCTCTAATTTAACATCCACGATCGATACGCTGAATATGCGTCCTGATGTAAACCTCGTGGCATTGTTCGGCCCGGAACATGGCGTTCGCGGAGACCGCTACGCCGGGCAAAAGATTTCCAGCTATACGGATGAAAAAACAGGGCTGCCCGTCTGGAGTTTGTACGGTAAAACGAAAAAACCGACGCCTATAATGCTGCACGACATCGACCTGCTTATTTTTGATATGCAGGATATCGGTTCGCGCGCATATACTTATATTTATACCATGGCGCGCACAATGGAGGCGGCCAAAGAAAACAATATTCCCATCCTTATCCTGGATCATCCCGATCCGCTGGATGGCGAATTGGTTGAGGGCCCAATACTGAAACCCGCTTTCAGGTCTTTTATCGGCCTTTACCCCATTCCCTCTGTTTACGGTATGACGATTGGTGAATTGGCTTTGTATTTTAATTCGGAATTTAAAATCGATGCGGATTTAACAGTCATTCCTATGCGCGGCTGGAAAAGGGCTATGACATTTGCACAAACCGGGTTAATCTGGATTCCCACGTCTCCGCACGTACCAAACGTGGAAACACCGTTTTATATCGCTGCCACGGGATGCATCGGCGAATTGCAGACGGTAAATGTCGGAGTAGGTTATACATTGCCTTTTCAGCTTGTTGGGACTCCATGGTTGGTCGCTGCCGATTTTGCCGCAGAATTGAATCGCCGGCATTTGCCCGGCGTATTTTTTCGTCCTGCTTTTTACCGACCTTATTATTCCACTTTGGCGGGTCAAAATCTGCAAGGCGTGCAAATTCATATTATCGATTTCAAAACGTTCAAACCAATGCTCACACAAATTCATATCCTTGCTGCAATGAAGAAGCTTTATCCTTCACAGCAAATATTCGATCAGACTCGTCTGGCCATGTTCAACAAAGCCATGGGGACGGATTTTGTTTTGAAAGCAATCCAGGGCGGCATGACTGCCGGAGAAATTTATGCAACATTTGAAAATGATATTACAAATTTTATGAAAAAACGAAAAAAGTATTTGCTGTATAAAGAATAAAAT
>JAACEJ010000689.1 GCA_011682565.1 Actinomycetota bacterium
GCTCCTCGCGATGATATACCTTTCGATTTTTTACGAATTTGTCATGTTTCACATTTGAAAACCGAAAGGGAGAAGACGATGTCTGAGAAAAATTATCGATTTGAAACCCTGGCGTTACATGCAGGACAACAACCCGATCCCACAACGCTTTCCAGAGGCGTGCCGGTTTATCGCACCAGTTCATATTTATTTAAAAATACCGAACACGCTGCAAACCTGTTCGCGCTGAAGGAACTGGGAAACATTTATACCCGCCTTGGAAATCCGACGCAGGACATTTTGGAGCAGCGCGTTGCCGCGCTTGAAGGAGGAGCGGCAGCCCTGGCAGTGGCTTCAGGGACGGCGGCGATTTATTATTCGATTATCAATATCTGCTCTGCGGGCGATGAAATTGTTGCCGCCAATAATCTTTACGGCGGTACCTATACAATGTTCGATGCTATTTTGCCGCAATTTGGTATCCGTGTCAACCTGGTCGATCCGACCAAGCCTGATCATTTTGAAAGCGCCATTACAGAAAAAACAAAAGCACTTTACACCGAAACAATCGGCAATCCGGTGCTGCAATTTACGGACATAGAAGCTGTAGCAAAAATTGCGCGCAAGCATCACCTGCCGCTCATTGTCGATTCCACTTTTACGACGCCCTACTTGCTGAGACCTTTCGAACATGGAGCGGACATTGTTATTCATTCGTTGACCAAATGGCTCGGCGGACATGGCGCCGGCATAGGCGGAATTGTTGTCGATTCAGGGAAATTTGACTGGACGGATTCTAAATTTAAACTCTTCAATGAGCCGGACGCGAGCTATCACGATATTCGCTATGCACACGACTTGGGTGATTTGAATCCGATGGCTTTTATTCTGCGGATGAGGCTCGTACCGCTTCGCAATCTCGGTGCCTGCATTTCTCCGGACAATGCGTGGATTTTTTTACAGGGTATCGAAACGCTTCCGTTGAGAATGGAATGCCACTGCCGGAATGCACTTCAAATAGCCAAATATCTCAAAGAAAATCCAAAAGTAGCATGGGTTCGTTATCCGGGGCTGGAAGATGATCCGGCTTATCCGGTTGCCAGCAAATACCTCAAAAACGGTTTCGGCGGTATGGTGGTTTTTGGTGTTAAAGGCGGTGCTCAGGCAGGTGAAAAATTTATTGATAATGTAAAACTCTTTTCACATCTTGCCAATGTCGGCGATGCAAAAAGTCTGGCCCTTCATCCCGCAAGCACATCGCATTCGCAGCTTTCCGAAGAACAGCAACGCGCGAGCGGGCTAACGCCCGAACTGGTGCGACTGTCCATTGGTCTCGAAAATGTCGATGATCTTATTGACGATATTGAAAGTGCTCTGGCAAAAATATAGCCTAAAATTCTAAAACGATTATTTCCAATGCTCATAGCTTTAATAACAGAATATGTTGAATTTACGAAATAGATTTATTGTACAATTATTGACTTGTTTTTAATTTATTCCATTGACTGAACGCCGTTAGTTCAGTTGAACCGGGTTACAGACGGCGGCAAAGCACGGATTCTGGCAAAAACCGAGGGACTGAATCCTTCTTAATCGGTCAGGTGCCGCATCGGCGCGTCGATGGTTTGGGATGCGGAAAAACGAGGGCTGCTCAAAACGGGAATGGAGCTTGCAGAACCCACCAGCGGCAACACCGGCATTTCCCGCTTTATTAAAAAAAGAAAAGGAAAAACCATTGTTGTTATTCTTCCGGATTCCGGTGAACACTATCTGAATGTATTCTTTACGAAGGACTGTTTGATGCAGGGACGGACGGGATTATAATCTTAAAATTTCCCTTTTGAAAATATATTTTGTATATTCCGTTTTTTAAAAGCACACAATTTATTGGAAAAAAATGCCCATTGCTCCCGGTTCGATAGGAATCGTTGAAAAAAAATATTTTACATTTGCTCATCCGCCGGATGAAATGATACTTGAAAGCGGTGGAAAGCTCGGCCCGGTCACGTTGGCCTACGAAACCTATGGCCAACTGAATGACCAGGGCGATAATGCCATTTTGCTCACACACGCTCTTTCCGGTGATTCTCACGCTGCCGGTTATTATTCGGCCAATGACCGCAAACCGGGATGGTGGGATTTTATGGTTGGTTCGGGCAAGCCTTTCGATACGGATAAATATTTTATTATTTGTTCGAATGTAATTGGCGGCTGTAAAGGTTCTACCGGGCCGACGTCCACGAATCCCAAAACAGGGAAACCTTATAATCTCGATTTTCCGGTCGTCACCATCAATGATATGGTGCGGGCGCAAAAGCATCTGATCGATCATTTGGGAATAAAGCGTATGCAGTCCGTCATCGGCGGTTCCATGGGCGGGATGCAGGTTCTCGAATGGGCCATTCAATATCCGGAATTTGTCGCTTCAGCCATTCCCATTGCTACAACCAGCCGCCTGAATGCCCAGGGCATTGCTTTTGATGAAGTCGGTCGTCAGGCCATCTATGCCGATGCCAACTGGAAAAACGGGGATTACACGCTGAACGGAAATATTCCGGCGCAAGGTTTGAGTGTTGCACGGATGCTGGCTCATATTACATATTTGAGCGAAGAATCCATGCATGAAAAATTCGGACGACGGCTGCAGCAAAAAGAAAAACTGGGATATGATTTTTCCACCGATTTTGAAGTGGAAAGTTATCTTCGCTACCAGGGCGAAAGTTTTATTAAAAGATTTGACGCCAACA
>JAACEJ010000110.1 GCA_011682565.1 Actinomycetota bacterium
GGTCGACCCATCTTTATATTTTGTGAAAAGGATATCTCTTGACAAATACGCCATCAAGGGATCTTCCAAACGACGATAGGATTGTACAATGCGGTTTTGCACCACAGGAGCTGATGGATCATCAGGATAATCTTTCAGCAACAAAGTATAAGTTTTTATCGCATTCTCATAATCTTCCTTTTCATTCATATAAGCATCACCGATGCGACGCAATACATTTACACCGTAATCGCGACCGCCAATTTCCTTCAGATAATCGTTGGCCTTTTCTGCCCCACCTTCCTCAAGAAAACTCAACCCGATATATTCGACCGATTCATCAACAAGCGAGGGGTTGGAATATTTTTGCTCTGGATCCAGGGGCTTTGTTCTTTCAACATCATCGGCCAGCTCGGTGAAATAGGAAATAGCTTTGCTGTAATCGTTAAGGCGATAGTAACTCCAACCCAGGCGATACAACGCCTCATCGTACCTTGGGCTGTCATGAAAAGCCAGGGCCTTTTTATAGTAGGAAATGGCTTTTTCGATTTTATTCACCGGAGGATTGAAATAGTACTCGCCGATGCGCATGTAAACATCGGGCATAAGCGGGCTGTCGGGAAAATCATGTTCAATTTTTTCATAATACGCTTTGGCACTATCCGGGTGGCTGTTCTCTTCCAAAAGAAAGCCAATGTTATAAAATGCATCATCAACCAAATCGCTTTGGGGATAATCTTCAATAACACTTGCGTAAAGGTTCAAAGAATTGCTCAGGTCTTTTTGCGGCTCTTTCGGTGCCTGCAGCAATTCACCCCGGTCATACAAAGAGTACAACCGATCATATTCCTGCATCGATCTTTGGTAGTTACTCTGAGTTTCCTCATAATACAGTTCGGCCAATCGCATCATAATCTTGTCGCCGTCTCTGCTATGCGGATGCCGCGTGATAAAAAGTTCCCCATCCCTGATACCCCGCCGGCGGAGACGATCACGCTCGTTTTCCAGCTTGGAAATTTCCCTGGTATATTGTTTTCTATAACTATCCAACTCGTCCAGCGTATATCTTTTAAGAAAAGAATTGTGCTGGATCCATTCTTCATAGGCCGATGAATCCGGTGCTTGTGCGTATGCCGGAGTCCATGTCATAACTCCCCCTAAAATAAGGGCAGCAATTGAAAATATGATTCGACCTGATGGACTTTTTATCATTATACCACCTAATAAAAATTATAAAATCTTTTGAAATAAATTACGACAACTATTTTTCATTTAGCTGCCGCAACCGATCTTCCCAGGATTCCTCTTCGCGATCATTTTTATCAAAATAAACATTGTTAAAATATTGATCCTTTTCGAGTTGTTCGAGCTTGATTTTACGAGATAAAAATTTGTCCTGTAATTCTTTAAGCTGCGTTACGTAATCATCAATTTTTTCCATCAACTCTTTTTGCCGATTCCTGAGAATATCGTTGATCACTTGCAGTCGGTTCGCATAAGTATCGATTTGTTCGATTTTATTTTCTCTCTCCTTAAAAATAATGTCACTCATAGCAAAGCCGGAGAGATCACTCCAATAGTCGATGTTTGATTTTGGCTCAACATAGTTGTTCTCAACCATCACCTTGCGAATCTGCCCCAAATGTTTCTGGAGATTTTTAATATCAAAACCAAGAATTTCCAGATCCATTTTAGGCCCTAATTTGTCAGATCCGCTTAACCGGGTCTGGTAGTTCTTCATCTGGTCAAGTGCGCTTTCAATGCGTTGTTTTTCCCTGGACATGTCGCGAAAAGCCGAACCCCAGCTTTCCCGCCGGTAAATCTCATTCGCCTCTTTGGCGACCAGAGGAAAATCAATGAGATATGACGTATTCGTCACTTTCTTATCGCCCTGATAGAACTCGAGTACCTTCATCAAGCGTTCGCGCAACAGACCGGCGCGTTGCATAACATCGGTCCGGCGCTGCTTTTGCGCCCATTGGATGATGTTATCCAGTTCAACAAGGCGATCTACGACATCCAACCGCTCATCATAATAATCCTGCAAAAGCTGCGTCCCGGTGTCATCTTTTTCTCTTGTTCGCAGCATAAATTCATTCAACTCGTTGCTGATACGGCTAATTTCGGAATACATTTCAGGCTGGCGTTTATCAAGCGCATCGTTTTGTAAACGCCCAAGTTCCCTGGTCTTTTCCAGCATCAGTTCTCTTTCGCTGTCAAATTTCTTCTTCATGGCAAGCACACCGCGCGCTCGAACAACGTAGCGATAAGCGTCGAGAGCTGTTTCCGAATCATTCAAAATTCGATTACAATGAGCCGACAACACCAGTGCTTCATAGGAAAAATCGGACGCAAGATGTGTTTGCAACAATTGGTATGCAAGGTCCCGCGCTCCGGCATAATCATTTAGCCTGAATTTAGACCAGGCTTGTGCCATGAGCGCTTCATCATGATTCTCAAACCCGGGAGAAACATCTTGCAAAGTTTGCAAAGCCAAAGCGAAATTGCCGCGCTGGTAATAAATCAGCCCAAGGCGCAATGAGGCCGTATTACGAATTTCTGCAATTTTAACATCCGACCAGGGATAATTCTTCTCTTTGGCAAGCGCCTGAAAGATCGGAATGGCCTGATCAAAGTCATTCAAATTTGTGTAGATAATGCCGAGCAATAATTGTCCCGGCAGATAAAACTCTGACGATTTTGGGATATGAGCAAGAATGTCCCTTGCCTGCGTAAATTGATTTTGCTCGAATCTGCGATTGGCAGCCAGATAATGTGCATAGTTTACGATCTCGCCGCTTGCAAGAGCCCGGTTTTTCACCGCCATCATGTAATATTTGTAAAACTTTGCTGATGTGCCAAAATCTTTTTCAAGCTGCATAAGACGGACAAGGGATTCCACATAATAATGCGACGATGCGGAATCTGCAATAATTTCTTCATATTCTGTCTTTGCTGTAATAAAAGCATTTTGATGCAAACGCGCTTCGGCAATATAGTACTTGACTGGGATCAGGTTTTCATAATCAGTATTATATTTTTTCAGAATATCCAGCAATTGATACTCCGCGGTGCGATAATGCCCGTTAGAGTAGTTGAGCAAAGCATCGCTTAATTGCGAGGAAAACATGCGTTCGCGCTGGCCGGCATTTGCACTGCTGAGAAGTGTTTTCCAGATGATTTGATATTCAGTGAGCCGCGTTTTAATATCCAGCAAACGTTCACCCTTCCAGGCCTTGATGAATTCCGATACTGTTGGAAACATTGAAAGTGAATAGCCTGAATCAGTCATTAAATCATAAACAGCACGGTCGACATTATCAACGAGGCCGCGCTCAATGGTGCGCAAACCCCTGACCTTTTCCCCCAAATGTGTTTCACGCGTATCTCGAATCTCTTTCACGGTTTGGTGAACTTTTTGCATTTCTATTTGAAAGCGCAAATAATCTTCTTCAGATAGCGGCCCCAGGTTTCCCCAGCTACTCAAGATGACAAACAATTGTGCTTCCTGATTTCGAATAGACTTTATAGCAGTTGAATCCCGGGCAGCATCTGCTTGTACCTTTAAATGCTCCAACGCATCATAGATGTTGAGCAGCGAATCCAGTTCGCTTGTATATTCATCGACCATTTCTCCGATGTCTTTCGGAGTATATATGCGATTTTTATACAATTCACGATTGTCGATGCTGGCTAAAATTTGGTCTTGAACATCTATGACCTTCATTGAATTATCGACATCACCGACGTAATCGGCAAGTTTTTCCAAATGTTGAAGTTCATCATAGATTTTTACCAGGTGATCAACTTCCTGATTATATTCGGCAATGAGTGAGTCCGACTTGCCATAAACCATCTTAAAACCGGATTCTTCCTTTGCAAGACCCTTTTCACCTCTCAAAGCCATTTCATCGTGAATATTATTTATCAGGTCAAGCAACTGCCTTTCACGATCCAGTAGTTCCTGAATGACATCGTGAGTGTTTTCATTCAGATAATACCTCAGTCTTTCATTAAAATCGATTTGCGTTTTATCGACAGAATCAGACCGGGCATTCTTATCCTGCGCAAATAAAGCAGATGATTGTGTTTGCAAAAACACATTTGGGATTAGCGGAGACAGCAATATTTGCATCACAATGATCAGAGAAAGGAAAAAGTGGGAGGAAAAAGAAAACATTTACAACCCTCATAAAAAATTATCGTAATGATAACTTTGACACCACTCGTCAACACAACAAATTATAGAAAGAATTTACATTTAAGTCAAGAGATAGTTTGCAATTTCTTTTATTTTTAGCAAAGAACTATTAAAACAATTCTTATTTGCCTTGATTTATTCCATAAATTTCAACCGGAGAAAGCTCGTCCGGTTGCGGCAATTTCCAATCGATTTAATGCCCGTACAAGTGCAGCTCTGGCGCGATGGATGTCCGTGCCGGGCTCGTTGCCGCGCAAACGCCTGATTGCACGATCCCTGGCCTTCTCCGCCCTTTTAATATCTATTTGGGACGCATCTTCCGCACTCTCTGCAAGGATGGTCATGCTGCCATTAATAACCTCGGCGAAACCGCCACTCGTTGCAAACACTTTTCTCTTTTTGCCCGTTTCAACAGTTATGCTGCCCAGGGTGAGTGCTGTCAGGTAAGGTATGTGATGTGCCATGACACCAAAATAGCCTGTTACTCCGGGTGCCTGAACACGACTGACCTCATCGGAGAGCAACACCGCCTGTGGTGTAACCATTTTAAATTTAAATAATTTATCCACTCAAAACCTACTAAAGTAAGTACAACATTCTGCGAGTTTTGCAGAAGAAATTCGAGCATCATTGATTCTGTTTTTGAATCTGCCCGGCTTTTTCCACTACATCATCGATTGTCCCGACCATCCAGAACGCCTGTTCCGGCAAATCATCGTGCTTGCCTTCAATAATATCTTTAAAGGCGTGAATGTTGTCTTCAAGCGTTACGTATTTTCCCTTAAATCCGGTAAACTGTTCGGCAACTGAAAACGGCTGTGATAAAAATCTTTGCAGCCTGCGAGCACGATTCACCGTAGCTTTATCTTCCTCGGATAATTCTTCCATCCCAAGAATGGCGATTATATCCTGGAGATCTTTATACTTTTGTAAAATTTGCTGCACAGTTCTGGCAACATGAAAATGTTCTTCCCCCACGATACGTGGATCGAGAATTCTCGATGACGAATCCAGCGGATCGACGGCCGGATAAATACTCATTTCCGCCAGATGACGTGAAAGAACGGTCGTGGCATCCAGATGGCTGAAGGTCGTTGCCGGAGCGGGATCCGTGAGATCGTCGGCCGGAACATAGATAGCCTGTACAGATGTGATGGAACCATTTTTCGTTGAGGTAATGCGCTCCTGTAATTCGCCCATTTCTGTGGCCAGATTCGGCTGGTAACCAACAGCGGACGGCATGCGGCCGAGCAAAGCCGAAACTTCTGAGCCTGCCTGGGTGAAACGAAAAATATTATCGATGAACAGCAAAACGTCCCGGTGTTCCACTTCACGAAAATATTCCGCCACCGTCAATGCGGAAAGACCAACGCGTTGTCGGGCACCTGGCGGTTCATTCATCTGTCCGAAAACCATGGCGACTTTGGAGTTTTCCAGGTTCTCCATATCAATAACACCGGTTTCCTGGAACTCGTGCCAAAGCTCGTTTCCTTCACGCACACGCTCGCCCACGCCGCCAAAAACAGAAAATCCACCGCGGTGAATAGCAATATTATTGATCAGTTCCATAATCAGGACGGTCTTGCCAACACCGGCGCCGCCAAACAGTCCGGTTTTTCCGCCTTTGGAATACGGCTCGAGCAGATCAATAACTTTGATACCTGTCTCAAGAACTTCTGTACTGGTATCAAGGTCTTCAAATCTTGGCGCATCGCGATGGATTGCCCACAATTCTTCCGTCTCGATGGGACCCATTTCGTCGATCGGTTCTCCTACGATGTTGAGTAGTCTGCCCAAAGTGCCCTTTCCTACAGGAACCTTGATCGGTTCACCGGTATCCCGAACCTCATATCCTCTCTGCAAACCGTCGGTAGAGTCCATAGCCACGCATCGCGCTGTGTCTTCTCCAAGATGCTGCGCCACCTCAAGAACAAGAGAGGAACCATCTTTGCGCGTCAATTCAAGCGCGTTATTAATTTTAGGTAAATTTCCGGATTCAAAATAAACATCGACGACCGGGCCAATGATTTGTGCGAGGCGGCCACTTTTTTCCATCACAAACTCTCCTACTCACTTGTTATCGTCATCCACGCAGCGCTTCTGCGCCGCTAACTATTTCATTCAATTCTTTTGTTATTGCAGCCTGTCTGGCCTGGTTATAGTATAAAACCAATGTTCGGATCATCTCTTCAGCGTTATCCGTTGCCGTTTCCATTGCGGTCATTCGCGCCCCATGTTCTGATGCCGAGGATTCCAGCAATATTCTCCACATTTGAAAATTCAAATGCATGGGAGCAAGCCTTTTTAAAATGGCTTTGGATTTGGGATCATACACAAAACCGCTGAACGCATATTCGGTTTCAGGAAGAACCGGAACAATCGGCAATAATTGTTCAACTATAATCTTTTGCTGGACTGGAGATTTGAATTCCTGGTAGATAACCTGCACCTTGTCAAACTTTTTAGAAAGAAAGCCGCGAATCAACGGTGCAGCAATATCCTGTGCGTTTTTAAATTTCAGGCGATTAAAAATATCAATATAATACGACAGAACCGGAAGCTCCTGACGCTTTATTTGATCATACCCTTTTTTACCAACGGTAACCAAAAAGTTTTTTCCGTTAGAGGATTGCTCCCGTTCCGTCGTTGCGCGCCGAAGTACGTTAGCATTAAAACTGCCGCACAATCCCCGGTCAGAGGTTACGATCACATAGCATACTTTATTTCCTGATCGTTCGGAAAAAAACGGATGCTTTTCCCCATGCGTGGCGGCGATATGCCCCAGAACATTATTGAGTTCATGAGCATAAGGTCGCGCAGCAATAAGCTGATTTTGCGCTTTTCTCAGTTTCGCCGCAGCTACCATTTTCATTGCCCGGGTGATTTGTCCCGTGCTGCGAACACTGCTGATTCGCTGTTTTATTTCCCGTAGTGTCGCCATTATACCGCAAAAGTTTCGATAAATTCTTCACATGCCGCGCCAAGACGCGTCTCCAGGTCGTCGTCCAAGACCTTTTTTTCTTTAATATCTTTTAGAATATCGCTGTGGCTGGAATCCATAAACTGTATGAATTCAGCTTCAGCGCGAACGATTTTGTCGACGGGGACGGTATCCAGATAACCCTGGACACCCAGGAATAAAACCGCCACCTGTTTTTCAACAACCACCGGCGCATACTGGTTTTGTTTCAAAAGCTCCACCAGACGGTAGCCGCGGTCCAACTGTCGCTGCGTGGCCTTGTCCAATTCGGAGCCGAATTTTGCAAAAGCTTCCAGCTCTCTGAACTGCGCCAGATCCAAACGAAGGCTTCCGGCTACTTTTTTCATCGCCTTGATTTGCGCATTACCACCCACGCGCGAAACGGATAAACCGGCATTAATTGCCGGACGAACGCCGCCGAAAAACAGACCCGGCTCCAGGTAAATTTGTCCGTCTGTAATAGAAATAACATTTGTAGGAATATAGGCAGAAAAGTCACCGGCCTGCGTTTCAATAATCGGCAGAGCCGTTAGTGAGCCGCCGCCCAGTTCGTCGTTCAGTTTTGCCGCTCGTTCCAGCAAACGGGAGTGCAAATAAAAAACATCACCGGGGTAGGCCTCGCGTCCCGGCGGCCGGCGAAGTAAAAGGGATACCTGACGATAAGCCCAGGCATGTTTGGAAAGATCATCATAAGCAATGAGAGCATGTTGTCCGCTGTCGCGGAAATATTCGCCCATGGCAGCCCCGGCATAAGGAGCGATGTATTGCATGGGCGCAGGCGAATCTGCCGCCGATGAAATAATAATCGAATGCTCAAGCGCGCCGTATTCTTCCAAAGTCTTGACGACCCGGGCAACAGTTGATGCTTTTTGGCCGATGGCGACATAAATACAAAAAACACCTGTTTCCTTTTGGTTGATAAAAGTATCGACAATAATGGCGCTTTTGCCGATCTGCCGATCGCCGATGATCAGTTCTCGCTGGCCGAGCCCGATGGGGATCATGGAATCGATCGCTTTGATTCCGGTTTGCAGCGGTTCGTTGACAGGTTGGCGTTGCACAACGCCAAGCGCCTTGCGTTCGATGGGGGCGAATTTCTTGGCATTGATCGGGCCTTTGCCGTCCAAAGGCTGCCCCAGGGGATTGACAACGCGACCGAGCAACTCGGGACCAACCGGCACTTCGATGACACGATTGGTTCGTTTGGCCACATCACCTTCTTTTACCTTACTGTTTTCGCCAAATAAAATGCAGCCGACATTATCTTCTTCAAGGTTGAGCGCCATGCCGAAAACATCATTGGGAAACTCGACAAGTTCCATAGACATGACATTTCTTAAACCGTAAACGCGGGCAATGCCGTCGCCGATCTGGAGGACCTCCCCCACTTCATCAACTTTTACTTCATTTTCAAACTGCTCGATCTGCCTTTTGAGAATCGATGTAATTTCTTCCGGTCTTATTTCCATTTTCGTTTCCTGACACCAAATTGCGTTCTGTTTGTTCAAATTTTAAATCACGTAATTTACAAAGAATT
>JAACEJ010000690.1 GCA_011682565.1 Actinomycetota bacterium
AATCGCCCTCGCGAATACCCGCGATTATTTCCTGGCTGATTCTGTAATACTTTGGAACGGACTGTTTTTTGCTCTTTTGCATCTTCTTTATTGTCGTAATCGGTTGCCAAAATCCCTAAAAACCGCATTATGAAAATTCGTTCCTGTTTTATATCATCATAACCACTTTGCAATAAAGTAGTTAAAAATTATCAAAAAAAAGACACTTAACGCACTAACTTACTTGACGCACTAAGTATATCAACTTATAATAAACTGTCAAGCAGAAATTATTTTAGACAGGATCTGGAGGATTGGTATTATGTTGGCAAATCACAAATTTGGAGCAGGGCTTCCGGCTTTCACAAGTTGCGCGGACAGGTATTGTCTAAGTGGTTACGGAGGAGGAGGAAAAACCATTGAAGAGATGCTGGATCTTGCGATGCAGGTTGAGGGGCTTGACGGCCTTGAATTAGTCGGCAACTGGCACATCAATAATGAGAATATAGATGATATGGCGGTACTTTTTAAGGATCGCGGGTTGCAGATATGTATGCTTATCCCCGATCTTTACACACAGGCGAAATGGGGCAGAGGAAGTTTTGCCGCTCCGGATGCTGAAACCAGAAAAGCTGCCGTCGAAGAAGTAAAGAAAGTTATGGACTGGGCAGTCGAATTAAACTGTCCGTATGTCAATGTCTGGCCCGGTCAGGATGGTTTTGACTACTCTTTTCAGGCGGACTACCTCGAAACCTGGAAATGGCTCCGGGAGGGATTGGAGGAATGTTGCGACCACAATGATAAAACGCACGTACTTGTTGAGTATAAACTGAAGGAGCCTCGCACGCACTGTTTCGTAAATACCGCCGCCAAAGTGTTGCTGCTTTTGGAAGGATTGGACAAAGTCGGGGTTGTTTTAGACGTAGGCCATGCGTTAGCTGCCGGGGAGAACATCGCCGAAGCCGCCTGTCTGCTCAGCAATTACGGCAAACTCGATTACATACATCTCAATGATAATTACCGCGCATGGGATGACGATATGATGGTAGGAGCGGTACATTTAGTGGAATATCTGGAATTTATTTATTGGCTGAAACGTCTCGATTATAAAGGCTGGTTGACACTGGATATTTTTCCATATCGTGATGACAAGCTCAATGCCGCCGTTCAGAGTCGTGAGTGGATAGAAGCTCTTTATCGCGCCGTAGATCGTATAAGTATGGATGAGTTCGACAGGGTTATAAAGAGCGCCGATGCCTGTGCGGCCACAGACCTTGTCCGTCAGGCAATAAATATATGATAGCTGCCTTTAAGTTAAATAAAAGTATTGAGGGATTATGAAATTACTACACGACAAAATTGGAATTGTTACCGGAGCCGCCAGGGGTCTGGGAAAACATCTGGCTATGAGGCTGGCCGAAGAAGGATGCCACCTGGTGATTTGTGATATTGATGAAGATGAGGTAAAGAAAACCGGCAAAGAAGTTGAGCAGGCGACAAAACGAAAAGTGGTTTCCCTGAAAGTAGATGTCAGCAAAGAGACAGATGCAGGTAATATGGTAGATATTGCTGTAAAAGAATTTTCAGGTATTGACTTACTTATTTCCAATGCTGCGTTGAGCTTTTCAAAATCGATTTTTGAATTTGATCTTCAATCCTGGAAAAAAATAATCGATGTGAATTTATTTGGATATTTTTTATGCGTTAGAGAAGTAGCCATGATTATGAAGAAAAACAAGTCCGGCTCAATTGTTCAGATAAATTCCCGAACCGGCAAAAGAGGAAGTTCAAAAAATTCAGCATACGCGGCATCGAAAGGTGGTGGAATTGTCCTTACTCAAAGTTTATCTGCTGAACTTGCAGAGTTTAATATAAGGGTGAATTGCGTATGTCCGGGACCAATGTTTGAATCCGATCTTTGGCAAAAGGTGCTTTTTGATAATTATGCAAAGAGATTCGGCATTACAAAAGAAGAAGTGGAAAAGAAATACACAGAAGAGATACCTTTGAAAAGAGGCTGTAAATATGAAGATGTCGCCAATATGGTTGTTTTTCTTTTGTCTGATCAGGCAAGTTATATGACAGGACAGGCGATAAATGTTACTGGTGGTGGAACTGTCTGGTAGCGGACTTTATTGTGATAAAAAGGAGAATTTGCCGATGAAAGCAGCGGTATATTATGGGCCACTTGATATAAGATTGGAAGAAGTTGAAGACCCAATTTGCCCAAAAGGCGGAGTTGTAATTAAAATCAAAGCTATCGGGATATGCGGCAGTGATGTCAGAACGTACTATTCCGGATCCGACAAAATCACTCCTCCTATGATAATAGGACATGAGGCTGTTGGCGAAATAGTAGAATGCGACAACGAGCATAAGATTTTCAAGCTCAGAGATAAACTTGCGATGGCGCCGGGCATTTTCTGCAATAAATGTTATTATTGTAAAAATGGCATAACCACAATGTGTGAAAATTTAGTGGAGTTGGCTTTTCAATTTCCAGGCGGGTTTGCACAGTATATGCCTATTCCCGGCATAGCTTTCGAGAGAGGAAGAATTGTCGAAGTGCCGGAGCAATTATCATACGAACACGCTGCCCTTTGTGAGGCGGCGTCATCTGTTATCATGTCCCAGGAGAGGGCTTGTATTTCTCTCGGCGAAACAGTTGTCATATTCGGGGCCGGTCCAATTGGCTGTATTCATATACAGACAGCAAGGGCAAGAGGCGCATCAAAAATAGTGATG
>JAACEJ010000691.1 GCA_011682565.1 Actinomycetota bacterium
TAGATTTGTTTTTTTGTATGAAAAATGCTGCGATATGTGTGGATTGGATGACGTGGATGGGCTCTCCGGTTAGCCTGCCAAAAAATGTTAACCATCAATAGAAATAAAATGTAGCGAATGCTTTATCAGAGAGGTATGATTTTGAAAAAGATATATCTTGTTTTACTCGCCTTTTTTCTCGTTTCTCCTTTAACTGTATACTCGCAGGTTACGATGGCGGGCGGCAAAGGACTATTGCGAGTTTTTGAAGCGGAAACAGTCTATCCCGGACATTTTTATTTCAATCCGTTTTATAACGGATACTTTATTGAAACAGCGGAGAAAAAATCTAACGAAGACCATACAATGAACCTGGGTTTCACGCTTGGTCTGACGAACGCCTTCGAGATTTTTGCGAAACTTGTACCCTATCAGGACGATCAAACGAATATTTGGGGACCCATTGGGGATACCCAGGTGGGAATCAAATTTCATGTGCCCGTCAAAGAGTCTACTATTCAAAACGGGCTGCTCGCTTTTGCAACATTTCCCACAGGTATCAATCACAACCTGCCTTATGAGCCATTCAGCATCGATGCCAATAGTTGGGGCTTAATGTGGCTTACAACATTCGATTTCAGGAAAGGCACCGGAACACTTCCTTTAAAACTATCACTAAATCTCGGTTATAGGGATATGGATTGGTCGGACCGCTACTTTAGTGATAAAAAAGATCAATTGCTCGCCGGACTTGGGGTCAAGTTTCCTATTCGTTCCTCAATTCTGTACACGGAATTAACCGGAGAGATATTTATCAACAATCCGGATCAGGTACAATTTTCACAAAACCTGTTTCGTGTAACCCAGGGAATAAGATTCATTGGGCCATGGCATTTGGTTTGCGACATTGCCGCCGATCTGGGTCTGGGGGGTGATAATTCTGAAAATATCGACAAATCGACCAATCCTTATGTAAAAAACTATGCGGATTGGAAAATCATCGTTGGAGTGACATATAGAACGAGTTTATTCAAGCATTTGACGCGAGAGGAAAAAATTCAAAGGAAAAAACAACGCAAGGAAGAAGACAAGTTGGATACCATTCGTAAAAAACGAGAAAAAGTCGTTAAAGACCTGGAAGATATGAGAAAGAAACTGGAAAAAGAAAAAAAGATTGAAGAACCGAGATAAAAGAGAAACTGGTAGCATTTAAATCCGTTGAGTACAGGCAAAATATTTTTACGAATTTAATGAATTTTTCAGTATTATAAAATTATAATCCATCGTCACAGTCTGTTGTTGAAAATATATGATCAAGACAAAAAATCAAATACGCTTTATATTCTTCTGCTGGATCGTTCTCCCTTTATTCTTTTTGACAAATGCGTCGATCGCTATTGGGAAAACAGAGCAACAATCCAAGTCGCAGCAATTGGAGAAATCGCTAAGGAATGATCTGGAGGGCGTCTCAGAAAAACTGTTCTATGAAGCGCAAAATTATTATTATAATGGCCAATATTGGGAAGGTGCACGGGATCTGATCATATTGTTGGATTTCTACCCATCCTACTCAAAAATAGATCAAGTTGTATTTTTGCTTGGCGATTGTTTATACGAAATAAATATTCTGGACGGTGCAACGAGAATATACAAATATCTGGTTAAAAAGTATATTCGCAGCCCTCTTTTACCTCGAGCTTTGCTCGGTCTGCAGAGGATTCAATTTGATACGGGAAATTATAATCGGTGTATTGAATTTTATAACGCCATAAAAAGAGGGAATCCCCCCCAGGATATTCTCAATGTAGCAAGATACTATGCCGGACTGGCATTTTATCACTTGAAAGACTATCCTGGTTCCATCAAGATACTTTCACAGATCGATGAAAGCAGTCCCTATTATGATTACGGTCTGTATTCGATGGGTTTGTCGTTACTGCGTTTAAAAAAGGTAAGAAGGGCAATCAATACTTTCAGAACTGTTTGCCGTCTCCCTGTGGTCAATGATGAAAGAAGAAATATCCTCGATGAAACGCATCTTACGCTGGGATACATTTATTTTGAATTGGGCTATTACAAATATGCTCTGCGTCAATTTCAGGATGTCTCGCCAAATCACAATCGTTACAATGACGCGCTCATCGCGGAAGGATGGGCAGCCATTAATTTGGGAAAGTATGAAGAAGCGGTTACTCCTTTGACCAAACTTCTCACACAATATCCGGATGATGAAAACAATGAAGAAGCCTTTTTCTTGTTAGGGAGATGTTATTTAAAGCTGGCCAGATATGACGACGCGCTTAAAGTATATGAACATCTCATAGAAATATTTCCGGAGCGACAAGTTGTCCCAACTCTTGTTAAAGAAATCGACATGAGCCTTGCGGAAGAAAACGTCAAAATTGAAAAAATTAAAATGAATTTGCTCATGCTCGAAAGTCGCCTCCTGGATGCCATGCCGCTGCAATTTAGAGCAGAAGCTCCGGCTTATTTAAAGCAAGAAGGCAACAAAATTAATGATACTCGCATTGCGCTGCTAAAAAGAATTCATGAAGAGCGGGAAATATTTAATTCAATGTCCTCTCAAATGAAAGAATTGCGCGATCTGGCTGTAAGAAAAGAAAACCGGCGGGACTGGCGCGCTTATGCGGAATATGGCAAGTCCCGTGCACTTTTCATGAAAACCAAAAAGCAATAAACCCGATATAGCAAAATGAAAACGCCTAATCGAAATAAACCG
>JAACEJ010000692.1 GCA_011682565.1 Actinomycetota bacterium
CTTGTAATCTTTTTCCCCAGCCGCAGAGGCCCTCCACTATTCGATTTCTAAAAATTTTATAGCGCAAAAACAATCAATAGAGACAATATACCACGCTAGAAGTCATTCTGCTTTGAGATGAAGAATGACAACGAGCAAGTTTTGCGCAGAAATCGTCATTTTGGAGGTAAAACCGATATGCAAGGAATTTCAAAATACTTTTTCACGTCATGTTTAATTCTATTCATCATTGGATTAAAGTGGATATCGTTATTTCCACAAGACCTGCAAATCCAGGAAAATAAAAACTCTTTTGCAGAACAGGACACGCAATCTATGCATAACTTGGGAAAGAGAATAAAACTGAAAAATAAACATGGCAAAATCAGAGGAAAAATTACAGATGCCGGAAGCAATGAACCGCTTCCCGGCACAAATGTCACAGTCATAGGAAGCCGGTATGGTGCAGCGACAGATTTGAACGGACAGTACGAAATTGCCGGCGTTCCCCCGGGTAAATATCTTTTACGTGTTTCGATGATCGGCTATAAAATAGTCGAAAAAGAAGTTTATGTTTCTTTGGATAAAGTGACCTGGCAAAATTTTGCTTTGGAAGAAGATGTCCTCGAAGCGGATGCCATTGTCGTAACAGCCACAGGCACGCCGCATTTTTATAAAGATACGCCGATAAAAACGACGGTTATCTCCCGAAAACTTATTGAATCAAGAGCGGCTGAAAATCTGGCAGATGCATTAGCGCTTCAGACCGGGGTACGCGTTGAGACAAATTGTCAGAATTGCAATTTCACCCAGGTTCGACTTTTGGGAATGGAGGGACATTATTCACAAATCCTCATTGAAGGAGATCCCATTGTTAGCAGTCTCGCCGGTATATATGGCCTGGAGCAAATTCCCGAAGAAATGATTGAACGCATCGAAATTGTCAAGGGTGGAGGATCGGCCTTGTATGGTGGGTCGGCAGTTGCCGGCGTAATTAATATTATCACCAGAAGGCCATCGGGAAACAAAATCAATCTCAGTATTCGCAATTCCGATATTCGCAACACCTTTGATCATCAAATCGGTCTGACGGTTTCAAAAGTGAACAAGGCCGGTAATTCCGGGGCATATATCTTTGGTTCTTTTCAACATCGATCGCCGATGGATTACGACGGAGACGGATTTAGTGAGATCGGCAAACTGGAAAACCGGTCGGCAGGAGTGAACTGGTATTATCGTCCGCGACAAAACAGTGAATTATTTGTGCAAATGCACCACATTCAGGAAAATCGTCGTGGCGGCAACAAGTTTAATCTGCCTCCGGATAAAGCCGATATTGCAGAAGCAATTCAGACGTGGAGATGGGGCGGCACTGTGAGGTGGAAACACCAACCGACGGCTCTGTTGGATTATAAAACATACTTTTCTTTTGCCTATCAAAAGCGTTCTTCTTATTACGGCAGTCACCAGGATCCCAATGCTTACGGACGAACGACCGATCCGCTCTACGTAACGGGATTTCAGTTGAATTATAAATTAGCACGCAATCTGCTGACAACAGGTGTCCAGTATCAACAGGAAAAATTAAATGATGTCGCTGTTGCTTACAATCGGGTCATCAGCGATCTCTATACGGATATGGGACTTTTTCTCCAGGATAATCTTCATTTTGGTGCTGATGAGAATGCAAAAATTATTACGGGAATACGCTATGATAGACATTCCAAGATTAAAAAGAGTATCTTTAGCCCAAGACTAGGAATGAGAGTAAAATTATCAGACGCTGTAACATTGCGCGGAGGCTTTTCGACGGGTTTTAAAGCACCGCAGATTTTTGATGAAGACCTGCACATTACCCAGGTTGGCGGTGAGGGACAAATTATTCGCAATGCCGATAATTTGCGGGAAGAACACAGCATGACTTTTACAGGCGGATTCGAATATCAGGAAATTCTCGATAACTTGCCGCTGCGCATTGGATTTAATATTTTTCACACAAGATTAGCGGATACATTTTTACTGACGAAACAAGATGATCCCCAAACGAATGAAGTTGAATTTTATCGTATTAACGGCAAAGGGGCTACGGTAAAAGGTATGGAGGCCGACCTGGCTCTCCGTTTCTTTTCGCAAACAGAAATTCGCAGCGGTCTTACATTACAAAAAAGTCGGTGGGATGTCCCGGACCCGGATTTCAAATCCGTTTTCTTTTTCAGAACGCCGGATGTTTATGGGTATTTTCGAGTATCAACGGAAATAATCCCGAAACTGGAAATACTTTTCTCCGGCAATTACACCGGTTCGATGCGTGTGCCGCATTATGCCGGCTTTATCACCCGGGATCGACTGGAGCGCAGCAAAACATTCCTGGAATTTGATTGCACTATTTCTTACCGGCTTGTATTGTTCGAACATTACAAGATTAAACTGTCATTGGGTATGCAAAATATAACAAACTCGTATCAGGATGATTTTGACCAAGGGGTGGACAGAGATGCAGGGTATGTCTACGGCCCATCGCATCCCCGGCGGTTTATGTTTGATGTGACAACGTCCCTCTGAATTCAATGATCGAACAACGCCGTCTCTAAATAATGGCGTTGTTTTTCGGCTATACTTGTTAAGGGTCAAAATGTGACAAATACTTGTCATTGCGAGGAGTGAGGAACGAATCCCGAATTATCGGGAAAGCAATCTCATAACTGCCTGTTAAGCATGAGATTGCTTCGCTCCACTCCG
>JAACEJ010000111.1 GCA_011682565.1 Actinomycetota bacterium
CAGCCCCAGGAAATGGAACTGATACCGATGCCATTATTCGTCGTCGCCGCCGCCATGCCGGCAACAAACGTTCCGTGGCCGTCAAAATCCATGGGATTATTATCCTGCCTGATGCCGTCCTCACCGGCAGGTACATCCGTAATTCCGGAAACAAAGTCCCAACCCCGGATGTCGTCTATAAAACCGTTGCCGTCACTGTCTGTTCCGTCCTCCACCTCATCTTTGTTGCGCCAAATACTCGCCGCCAGATCAGGATGATCCCAATCCACGCCGGTATCAATAATGGCGATAACGACCGACGAGTCGCCTTTGGCAACATCCCATGCTTCGGGAGCATGAATTTGCGGCAATTGAAAAAGTTGCGAATAGAGCGAATCATTTGGAACAGCTTCGACGGGAAAAAGATAATTGGGTTCGGCATATTCGATCGTTACACTTTTTTGCAATGCCCGGCACAGTATTTCAATATCGGCATCGGAAGCAACAACGACCTTGAATAATTTTTCCAATTCTGTTGGCGCACCGATTTTAGAAAGCCGTTTTTTTTGAATATGCGGAAAGAGCGGCTGAATGCTTTTCACTGCGAATGGTACCAAAAAATTACGTTCAATAGTTAACCGGGCATTATCGGGAACGGATTTAAATTTGACCAGGATTTCACCGGGAAGGTATGACCAGCGATGAGCCGGATGCAGAACAGCCTTTTTATCGGCAGCGTGAAGATTAGAGGCCAGGAAGGAAAAAAGTAAAATTAAAGTAGTAATAAGACACGATGCAGAGCGTCGTCGAAGCATTCCCACGCAAGAGCATGGGAACGAGTGATCGAAGCATTCCCACGTTGGAGTGAACCTGTGAAAACATTTGCCTGCCAGAGTTTTTTCAATATTTTTCTTTTTAATTATTTTGTCCTGAATTATTTTGTCTTTAATATTTTAGTTGTTTCGCCGTATACAAAAATTAGTTAAAAGTTAATATTTTTTTTGAGAGAGACAATGAGAATTTTAATTAGAGTTTGACTCACTTGTTAGTGAGAATACATGCAGAGCGGTTATAAAACATACGTGCGTTTTGTTCCAATGACAATAAAAAAAGGCGGACAGGGGAAAACCCGTCCGCCTTGTAAATGGGAAAAAATAACAAGATTATTTGAGCAAGGTCATCTTGATCATCTTGTTAAAGTTGCTCGTACGCATTTCCAGGAAATAAATTCCTGCAGAAGCATTCGTAGCATCCCACGATACTTTATGGTAACCCGCGCTTTGGTAACCATTGTAGAGCGTTGTAATAGCCTGACCGGCAGCGTTGTAGATCGTTAACGTGATCTTGCCCGCTTGCGGCACGGCATATTCTACTGTGGTTGTCGGGTTAAATGGATTCGGATAGTTCTGATCCAGTGCAAAGTCGGTTGGAATACCTGACTTTTGGCCTTCAACACTGGTGATCACCGAACCTTCATTTGACTTGTCGGATTCATTTCCGGCAAAATCTGTAGCCGTTACAGTGTAGTAATACTCTGTGCCCATTGTACCTGTCGCGTCGACATAGCTGAGGTCTGTTGTTGTCGAAAGGACTTCTCCGGCAGCACCGGACTCGGTGGAGCGATAAATGGTGTAATACTTGACATCATTCACAGGAGTATATGCTTCGTCCCAGCCTAAAGTATTCGTCGTACCGCCATCCTGGCTGGTTACAGCCAATGCACCTGGAGCGGCCGGTGCGAGGTTATCTTCCGACGTACCATTTGCCGGCACAGACATGGACCAAACGGTTGGATTATTGGTTCGTGCGACAACCATAAAAGGTGTCTCGGTGCCATCCCACAATGTGGGCAGAACAGCGCCGTAAACCTTTTTGTCTGCTGCCGGGAAGGACTTTACAAAATCCCAGACAACGTCATTAACCATGTACTTGTCGCCAACATGGGCACTGGTAACCGTGTTGAACATTTCCTGAAAACTTGCAAATGAAGTGACACCGGCACCGGGCATATCTGTTCCGCGCCATACCTGGTATTGCGTAACCGGCAAACCGATAACGTCACCAACGGGTGCATTTGCCCAATTGTAAACCATGTCATTCATCGAACCTTTCAAAACCATGTAAACTTGTTTACCCTGATCATTCGGCACATCCCTAACTTCCATAACCATAGGTTGGGCAATGCCGGCGTATACCATGATCTCATCGACACTGGATGCGACAAAGTAAGAATTTTCACAGGAAGTACCAAAACGGATCTGAATTGTATTGCTTCCGGCACGCTTGGCAGCCAATAAAGCAGGAGTAATATCCAGATCGAGTTTGCTATAGTAAGGGATAGGATTATCCATGCCGAAAAAATAATTAGGCAAACGCGGCCCATTACCAGGCAAACTATCATCATCTACCCAGGTAAATGCATTGACCCAATTCTGACCATCAACACTCCAATCAATCGTAAATTGGGAAGTTGCGACGCCAAAGTCAGCGTAAGTACCATATCCTGATCTAAAGTACTCAAAATACTGCAATCCAAGCGTGTTGTGTTTGCCAACCATACTCACATCTATTGCAGGTGAAATAATGTATTCATCCAACACTTCAGAGCTATCTAATGGTGCAACCACGTCCGGCCCCGGATCTACATTACCCCAAAATGCAGAAAGTGTTGCGGCACCATCACCATAGAGGAAACCGATGTATTCCCACTTGTTTACATTCAAACCGGTTGAATCGTTCCCGCCGCCGTTAACCACAGTCCAGCCAAAATCTTCAAGACTGGTTTGACCGGCAGTTGGTTCGAAATCACAGCGATAGAGCGGGGTCGCCCATGGACCACCAGGTACAAAAACATCAAATGATGCTTCATTGTTAGTGGGATCACCGTCGGGGAAAATTAGTTTCACTGCCAGCGTATAGTAACCGGGTTTCATAGGAATCCAAGCACGGGCAGGCAATGTGGGTGACCACATCGTAGAGTCCATGGCAAAGTCAGTGATTGGAGTTGGTGTATTCGTCAAAACATGGACAACCGTGCTATCCTGATCAAGAATAGTTCCGGTCCAAATTACGTTTCCTGACTGAGGATTGATGCCGACATTTGTAATTCCAACTTCCGGTGCAAACGGTTTACCAAGAGCAGCCGTCATTAAGCCTTTGATTCCGCTCACTGCAAGATCATTAGGAAGCAGACCGACGCCAAAAAGGTTTACGTCATCAATAAAAAGACCGCGACCCTGGGGTTCATCGTCATCGGAATTCCACCAAAAGACAAGGCGTACGTCGCTTCCGGGGCCAAAGTTGGTTTTGAAGCCAACAACTTCCAGCGGTGGATCCAAAGTCAACCAATTCGGGGTTGGGTTGGCTGCATTAGACCACAGCACCTGCTCGGGATCATAACCATTGGAAACATCCGGGCCAAAGAAACCGGAAGCAACCATTTCCGTGGTTCCATCTTCGCCACCGTCATCGTAGAAAAGATCACCAGTGTCATCGGTGACTTTAATCTCATCAACGGCCCAGAAACCTTCAGCAGTACCATAATCACCTTTACTGCTGAAACGAATTTTAACCACCTGACCGACATAAGCGGAAATATCAAAAGATTCATTCAGCCAGCCATCGCTTGTACCTGTTTCGCCAAAGAAACCAAGATTTGTATAGCTGAGGAAATCATCTGTGGAAATATCAACTGCATAATAGTCGAAAGCGGTTTCGTTTTGATAGTCCTGCGAAAAGGTCAGGTTAACCGTACCGGTAGCACCCGTCAAATCAATTTCGGGTGAAACCAGCCACTGACGCCAATGCATATCGGTCGAGCCCTGGGTCGGATTAAGATAATGTGCGCTGTTGCCGGCGGCAACATCTTCGCCGGAGAGCGTCCATAAAACTTCTTCGGGACCAACCAAATACTTTAAATTTTCGCCCTGATCGGCATCGGAATTACCGTCAGGTGTATCGATATCAAAATTAAAACCAAGTTTTAAACCTTTCAGTTCACTCATTACACCTGCAGTCTCGACTTCCGTCGGCAGACTTATAACAGGTGAGACTAAAAAGTCCAGTTCTTCGTTTCCTTCGACGGCATGCCAGCTATGAGTCGGGCTGCTCGAATTTTGATCTGTGAGCGACCAGGCAGATACGGGTTGGTAAGCACGGCCGTCACCCAGAGCAGTTTTGGCCCAGCTTGCATCAGGAACCCAATGCGGATCCATTGATTCAAAATCATCCGACCAGACAATAGGTTCGTCTGCTGCGGTTTTCATAATGCCCGATTTGCCGGGTTTTGTGATTTTGCTTGCACGGTTATCGGTTGGAACTGCATTTCCGTTTTTGACCATGTCATGTGCAAAAGCGGAAAAAGCAAAAATAAGAACGGCGAGTGTCAAGACTAACAAGGAAAGCTTTTTCATCTTTTCCTCCGTTTAAATGGTTAGTTCTACTGTTTTTTAAAAAAAGCAAACAACAAATCGCTTACAAGCCAGAACATCACCTCCTTCAAACAGTTCTAAACAAATGTGAGTGAAAGATAAAAGCACTTAAAAACCATGCAGGTTTTATTTGGATTCTGCATTTTTAGCAAGCTTTTTCTTTTAAGGTTGGTTCTTTTAAAAAATAATAACGGTTTTTATTTTTTTGTATTCCCAAAATCTGCCCGCCAACCCGGAATAAGAACAAAAGGACATTTAACGCACTGCGCACCGCATTCCTCGCCAAAAATATATTTATCCGAGCTATGTGCATAATCATAAAAACTATAAGAATCTCTGCGCCTCTGTGTTTCGTTTTATTTCCAACTTGCTGACGGTAACCAAGTGTCAACACGAAATAAATTATAAGAAATTTCTTTCAGATAGTCAACAATAAAAAAGTGCTGTCCATTTTGCGCAATGAACAGCACTTTTGATTATTTCAGAATATGCCACAAGAAAGGGACAACGCATCCTTTGTCCGGACGCAATAAAAAAGATTTTTAACCCGTATATTCTTCATGGTAATATCCCTATTACTTGATCATGACCATTTTCATGGTTTTGGAGAAATCACCTGCTTTAATGGAGTAAAAGTAAACGCCGGAAGCGACTTTTTGTCCAAGATCATTTGTACCATCCCAGATCGTAGCGTGAGAGCCGGCGGACATTCTTGTTGAAACCAATGTGCGAATCTGTTGGCCCACAGCATTGTAAATTTTAAGATCAACTTTGCTGTTTACAGGCAAAATAAAGTTGATCGACGTCTCCGGGTTGAATGGGTTCGGATAATTTTGCGCAAGTGAAAAATATCTCAAAATGCCACCTCGGTTATCCACACCTGAAGGAACGCCTTTGTCCGTACCAAACCAGGTGAGAACATTTTGCATCAAGGTGTAGGCATCCGCACCGACTTTGTAGCTCCAGGTTGTATCAGATGTTGCTACCGAGTCGACAATATCTGTAACCTGCCAGGGGAGCAAAACGGACTTGTAAGTCCCGGCATCATAGCTCACACCGGAGCCATATCCCTGGTTGGCAGCGAAGAAAATATCCAAACCTTCACCGGTCGCTTCAGTATAATCAATCCACTGCGCAATTCCGGAAAGTGTGGCATTTAAAAAGATCATGTTCTCATCCCAGTTGCCGGAAATAGGATCATCGGTAATGCCGACAAGAAGGGAATCTTTAAAATACTCACCATTGGTGCTGCCGGAATCCGGATCACTTACGCCGCCGCCGATTTGAAAAAAATCATAGGCAAAGTCGCCGGCCTGAAATTCTATTGCACCACCCGGTTCGCCATTGGCATAGAAATAATCCTGGGAGCCGACCAACAATCTCTTTGGTGCTTCATCCGTACCTAGCTGCAGGAAAGAAGCAAAAGGATTACCCTCATAACCGCGTGTCGGCACCGCATCGAACTGCCAGCCAAAGCCGAGAATTGTGCTCCAGCCAAAATTTGTTACGGATTCATCAATACCGCCATGGGCATTATAGTCCCACAACTCATAGACGTATCCCAGTTTATCCAGGATATGAGTATAAAAAGTGTCATCCTGTGCATCTTGCTGAATCAAGAGAATGTCGGCTTTTGGCTGCATGGGTATTAAAATAGCAAAATTGACCGGCAGAGAATCTTTAATGTTACCGTCATTATCAGTCGCACGGCCGTAATAGGTAATGGTATCACCGACAGCGCCTTCAACCGAAAACGTAGCGGTATAGCTGTCTTTTTCAAGCTGGGTCATTTCAATTTCATTAACCTGCTCTCCATTCTTCAGGACGAAGAGTTTCGCACCTGCTACAAAACCATCGATGTCACCTGTGCTGGCAGTTACAGTGAACGGACCTGTTGTGTTATAGGTATCGCTCAGACCGGAAGTGCCAATTGTAGGCTCGGGTGGCCAAGGGTATCCAACAGCATGTTCGATGGTGTAATCGCCAATCTGACCACTCGCATAAACCAAATGCAACAGAGAATCCACAACTACTGCAGCAGCATTCGGATGATTGTAAAGAACAGCAGTACCTGTTCCTGTAAAGTTGATAACCTGCCACTCGCCGCTAATATTTGTGCCGGTAAAAATATCAACGCCATCATCTTCCAGGGCACCTGAACCATAAGCATCAATGTATATTAAGTAGAGGTTATCATACTGGTCTATTGAGATATTTGGCATTCTGGTATTTCCGCCATCCTGCACAGAAGGAAATGGCGTAGGATCACTCCACGAACCATCTTGCAGGGTTCGATATTGAACGACCCGGTCGCTGCCTTCACCATCGTAAACAGCATGACCAACGTTGTTCGAATCGAACACCATGGCCGGATAAGGTGAACCAACGGTGCTATTCGAAACTTGCACAGGCGGCACTTCCATCCAAAGACCGATAGTTTTATCACGCCAATTCCAGAAGACACTTTTATCTCCCCAACTGCTTTCACTACCTCCACCACCGTATAAAACATGAACATTATCGTTTTTGTCTATGGAAATAGCAGCAGAGAATGTACCTGCATCCTGACCCAGGTTAACAAGTTCGGGCTCCGTCAGATAAGTATTACCACCGTCGGTAGACATATTAAACCGAATAAAGTTGTCAGCATAGCTGTCAAATGCAACGTAAATATTGCCATTTTTATCTATAGCAGGATCGGGATTGTTACAGTTTGCAGCAGATCCATAAACAGGAACAGAAGCATTCCATGTTAATCCACCGTCACTGGATGTGGACATACGAATGGAACGAATTTCACCTTCGTTTTGATAACCGACATAGGCAATTACAACAATATTAGGATCTGTCGGATGAACGGCAATAGAAGGTTTGTATCCGTAATAGCCATCTTGTATTTCAATCGGGGTACTAAATGTTTTACCTTGATCAGTAGAACGTACATACATCGTAACATTACTTGGCGTGCCTTTTTTACACCATACAATATGAACGGTTCCATCCGGTCCGACAGCAATACTTCTGCCAAAATATGCAGTCGCATAAGCAAAATCGGAATGGCCTACGACAGTTCCTTCAGTAGGTACAACATTTCGGTGAGTTGAATGTTGTGCAGGGGAGGTGAAAGCTTTTTCAAATAAATCTATAGGCATTGGCCGGGGTTTCTCCACCGCAGGTGCTTTTTTTGCCATCACATTCACTACAGACAGACTGACCATAAGTGTGAGGACTAAAATCAGAGTAGTAACTCTAAATCTCATGTTAACCTCCAGAGTTAAGTTTATAATTTATGTGGATTTTTTACAGCAAGGACTTGGCTACAGGCGTGCACCTCCCTTCTGTTATTGTTGTTTTGCCGGAAAAAATGGCTTGGTTGATAAATTTTTATAAATGACATCCTTTTTTTCAATATCGCTTAAACCCATTGCAGTGTCATTCAATAGGAATCTTGTCAGGATAACGATCGAGTTCCTGCACCCAGGAAAAATATTGAAAAATGCTGGATTCCCTTTGCCGAACCAACAAGATTCTTGCAGAATGACGGAATCAAATAACAGGTTATGCCACACTTTAATTGATAAACAGTTTTGTCATTCAGAAGGAATCTTTTCGCAAAGCTGCGGGATTTGAATTTTCTAAATTTATTTGCATATCAAACAAGATTCTTACAGAATGACAGAGTCAAATAACGGGTTATATCACACTTTGAAATTGATAAACAGTTTTTATCATTCCCTCTGTATGTTTTGATTGCACTTTTCCAACCTTGTGCGTAAAAGCAAATTTTCTTATTCATCAAATCTTGCACTTGTAGCATCTAACATTCGTTTCCCATGAATCACAGCTATAACAGTAATCTTGTTCTCACCAACATGATAAATAAACCTCTCGCGAATCGAATTGTCATCAAGTTCAGGTACAATTCGACCAATAAAAGGAAATTCACATAATTGTTTAGATACCTTGATAATCTTATTTACAACTGTGCTTACATAATATTCTGAGTCTCTGGCGATGAATTTTGCGATCGCATCAACATCATCCAGAGCAGCCGGTGCCCATTATAGCTTGCAATCCATCGGCCCAATCGATCTTCAGCCACTTTTGATGATACTGCACCCTTTTCATCCAGGCTTTGCAGGCCGTGTTTTATTTTCTCAATTACATAGATGATACTGGATATCTTCAAGGGTACAATCATCGGGCAATGTCTTTAAAAGCGCTGTTATTTCGGCTTTTGCTGAATTCATAATTTTATTTTA
>JAACEJ010000112.1 GCA_011682565.1 Actinomycetota bacterium
CGCACGCCGGTTCACCCCGTTGGATAACTTATCCCACGGGGTAAATATAGGGAATTAACCCTATTGCGACAACGGGGAGGGGGTGGCTTAATGCATCCCCCTTACCCACTCATGGTCAAAAAAGTATTGGTACAAACTAATCCTTAACAATATAGCCAAAGCATTTGTACACCTGGATTCTGTCCGTATGATTTGTTTCTGTTTAATTATCCATGACTTTTTTTATTCATCCAGAACGGCGCAGATATAAACCAAAGAATTGTTCCGATGAGCATCAGGTTGTAATGACGTTGCAAAGTTATTTTTTGGAAAAACACCAAAAACGCAGGGACAATCGTCAAGCCCAGGCCAATAACAGAAATTAACTTTGTCAGCGTTTTCATATTGCACCTCCCGCCAATTCTTTTCTGCTGTTGTGCTGCTGGACGTAGCTCAATCCAACAAAAAGGATAACGGCAATGAACCAGCCCGGCAATCCTTTAAAAAAGAGTTCCAAAGGCAAAAGAAATGCAATAATCAAAGTAACGCCCCAGGCAATTGCCGCAGGCCAACTGAACAAAATCTGCTTCAACTCTGCATAATTATTTTTCAAGCCTATTCTGGGCAAAATCCAAAAATCAGCAAAAATAACAGCACCCATGGGCATCAGGATCAATCCATAGAGGGCGACAAAATCAAGCAAGCGCATCATAAGAGCCGGGAAAATGGCAACAATGGTAGTGACCATTCCGGCGGCAAAAGTCACTTTCCAGCGTTTCCAGTCAGGTGTTGCGGTCTGCAAAGCAAGACCGGCGCGATAAAGTGTTGGGTTCGCAGTCGTCCAGCCGGCAATAACCACGGTTATTGCACCGGCCGCGCCTGCACCCAGATAAGCAATAGGGCCAGGGGCAACGTTTCCAAGAGCTGCAGCGCATAAAATGCCCGAAGCAATCCAGGCAACGTAATGCCCGAGATACATGCCAAAAGCGCTGAAAAAGCCGTACTGCCATTTTTTGGCATAGCGCAAAATCGTCAGATCAGACATACCGATGTGCATGGCCATATTACAAAACCAGGCAAAAAACATCACATGCCAGAAAGTAAATTTTGACTGCCCCGGGAGTGGAACACCGGTCCAGATTTTATCATTCGCAACGCGCCAGAAATCTCCTGCGGAATGCACACCGAGTTGGGGAAGGACAGCAACTCCGGCAGCGACAAATACAAGAAACATCCACGGCGCTGAAATCTTGGAAAAATTGGACAGCTTTTCAAATCCAAGAATCGCAACGGTGGTAACGACAAGTCCAACAAAAAGAACGACTAAAACCCATTGCACACTGTTTGGATACATGTCGGTGAGCGTGGGCATTTTCATGTGCAGCGGTAATCCTACTGCCGTTGCGGAAACAGAAATCATCGCTCCGGCAAGAAAGCAGAACATAAGCGCGTTGACAATGTTGTATATAAACGTCAGGTAAGGACCGGCAATCTTTTTCAACTGCCAATACAAATTTAACCTGGTTTTCACGGCAATCGGGCCGGTAAGGAAAGCCCAGCTTAAAACAGCGAGAAAATCCCCTACTAAAAGTCCGCCAAAAAGTGCGGAAGCCGTAACCCCGTGCGCAACAAAAAGAGGACCGATGACGAACTCGGTTCCGGCAACGTGCTCGCCGGCGTATAGACCAATGAAATTCCCAGCGCCCTGAAGCTTATTCTTTGTAACGGGTTCCCTGTCAAATTCGTACAAACCATCCAGCCGTTCAAAAATCCCCTTCCTTTTAACTTTTGCCATCTCTTTTTCTCCGATTCTGATTCACTGCCCCTTTTCTGGAAATGATTTTTGGGGAAATTTAAAGAATTAAAAAAGTAAGACATATTTTTAAACAAGTCAATATAAATTTACTTCAGGCATAACAACGAATTTTATAAATTCGGCAGATAAGATATCCCTGCGTTTTCCCGACAACAATCCTTATTTAATACTTGATTTTAACATATTTTTTTCATAAAATGTCAAGCTTTTGTTTTGAGTAAATTGAAATTTAGAATATCCACCGGGAGTTAGAAATGGCAAAAAAATGCGAAATTTGCGGCAAAGGGCCGCTGGTTGGCAATAATGTCAGCCACGCGCATAATCTCACGAAAAGGCGCTGGATGCCGAATATCAAAAAGATGCGAATCATAGAAAACAAATCGACAAAGCGTGTTTATGTTTGTACACGTTGCCTTCGTTCCGGCAAAGTTGTCAAGGCAATATAGATCAGGCATCTGTTAAATGAGGCTCCTTGCAGGGAGCCTTTTGAATTTTAAGATTAACGCAAAAGAGCCTTCCCATTAAGGAAGGCTCTTTTACTTAAAACTGAGGCTCCTCTTGAAGCAGATCGTCATTTGCAAGGACAATCGACCATGCCAGACCATGCTCCGTTTGGGGGATAGGTAGGCGCCTCAGGAGTGGGCTTGAAGGGAATATGTGCACAAACCGACATCCTTAGTAAAAAAGACGTTATAAAGAACGAATATCCTTCGAAAACCACTCTAACTCACCGCAATGTATGGGAACAGAAAACTCTAAAACATACTCCAGCGTTTGCGTCGACACGCAGGAATATCATAGTCCTCATCGCAGAAACCGTTTTCACTCTCTTTCATCGCCGTAAAATCGTCCGTTTTTTTTTCCGCGTCGGTATGCTTGGATTCGTTCAACTTGAAGAACTTGTCGTCCAGCACGCCATTACTATCTCCATTGTTATGGTCATTACCGTTGTCATTGCTTCTTCCACCATTTCCATTTGCGCTGAAGGAACCGACATAGGACCTTTCGGTTCGCATGGAAGTGAAAGAATGAGCATTTGTCTTTTCACTCATCTGATCATTTATTTCTTCCACACGATCAACGGCCGGGATCTCTTTTCGATTAACGGATGCAAATTTTGATACTTCATAATGCGTCCTGTTCAAACCGGGAAGCCGACGATGCATTTTCTGGCTGGATAAACCGGTGGCAATAACGGTAATACGAATCTCTTCGCTCAGCATCTTGTCCACCACAGCGCCAAAAATTAGATTCGCCTTCATTCCTGCTTCCTCTGAAATAATGCTTGCTGCTTCGTTCACTTCATGGAGTGTTAAATCCGGTCCGCCGGAAATATTGACAAGCAGTCCCAAGGCGCCGGAAATGGAGACGTCTTCGAGCAGCGGACTATTAATGGCCTGCTCCGCCGCAATCCTGGCTCTGTTTTCACCTGTTGCCGAGGCACATCCCATAAGGGCATCACCCATTTCGCTCATTACCGAGCGAACGTCGGCAAAATCAAGATTCACCAACCCGGGAACGGTAATCAGATCGGAAATGCCGCGTGTTGCGTTGAAAAGAATTTCATCCGCATATCGAAAGCCGGCATCCAATGGCGTAGTCTTTGGGACAATGGTCAGCAGCCGCTGGTTTGGAATAACGATGAGCGTATCGACACGCTCCTTAAAAGCGGCAATGCCCTCTTCGGCACGCTGGGTTCGCTTGGGGCCCTCGAAAAGAAATGGTTTTGTGACAATTCCAACGGTCAGCGCACCAATGTCTTTGGCAATCTCGGCAACAATCGGTGCTGCGCCTGTACCGGTACCACCGCCCATTCCGGCAGTGATGAACACCATATCCGATTCGCTCAATGCATCGTATACTGCATTACGATCTTCTTCAATTGCCCGGCGACCCTTTTCCGGATCTGCGCCTGCACCCAGACCCTGGGTTGTTTTCAGTCCAATCTTGATCGTCTCAGGCGCTTTGCAATTATTCAGCGCTTGTTCGTCCGTGTTGATCGCAATAAAATCAACACCGTTTAATCCTTCGGTTATCATGCGGTTGAGCGCATTACCGCCGGCACCCCCAACACCAACGACTTTAAGCTTTGCTGTGGAGCCGTTTGTATCGTCAAAATCAAATGTCAAGTCCATAACCCACTCCTTTTTTTAATGAAAATCTTTTCAAGTAACTATCCCTTACCTGAAAGCATTTTTATCTTTTAGAATTCAATTAGGCAATCGTCGTTACACTTCCAAACCATCGCCGAAATTTCTTTTTAATGCTGTCAAAAAGACCGGCTTCATTTTGTCTGAAATCTCCGTCAACCTCACTTTTGTGTTTGAGGCCGTACAGCAAAAGGCCGACGCCCGTTGCGCATTGCGGTTTTTGTGCTTCTTCCAGCATTCCCGCAAAACCGGTCGGAATGCCCAATTTCACAGGCATGTTAAAAATATCCTCAGCCAATTCCACAGTACCGCGCAATAACGAGGCTCCGCCGGTCATAACCAAGCCGGTGGTCATGAGATTAATGTAATCCGACTTTTTCACCTCTTCGTACGCCATAGTAAGGATTTCAGCCATACGCGGCTGGATGATGTCCACAAGCAGCCCTTTGGAAATTCTTCGCGCAGAACGTCCGTTTACGCCGGGTACCTGGACCGTATTTTCTTTATCATCTTCCGAATGCAAAGCACTGCCATGCTCGATCTTTAGCGTTTCGGCGGAATCCAACGGCGTGCGTAACACAATTCCCAAATCATTGGTTACATTTTTTCCGCCAAGAGCTACAACTGAAGTATGACGAATGCAGCCCTCATAAAACATAGCAATGTCGCTTGTGCCACCGCCAATATCCATAAGAATAACGCCCAGTTCTTTCTCGTCGTCGGTAAGCACAGAAAAGCTTGACGCAAGTGGTTCAAGAACAAGGTCTGCCACGCCATAGCCGGCTTTTTCAATGCATCGATGGATATTTTGCGCCGAAGCAATAGCACCGGTTACAATGTGAACTTCAGCCTCAAGTCGAACACCCTTCATGCCGACAGGGTCGCGAATACCACGCTGATCATCCACGATAAATTCCTGGGGAAGAATGTGAATGATCTCCCGGTCAATGGGCAGGGCCACAGCTTTTGCTGCATCGATGACCCGGCGCACATCATCGGAACTCACTTCCTCGTTATCGCCTGAAATGGCAACTACACCGCGCCCGTTTATGCTGCGAATATGATCACCGGCAATGCCCGCAAAAACAGCATTCACCTCGATATTCGCCATATCTTCCGCCTTTTCCACCGCAGATTTGATGGAACGCACTGTTTTATCCACATCGACGACCACACCATAACGAAGGCCGTCAGACGGTGCAGCAGCCACACCGATTATTTTTAATTCACCAGCATCGTTAACTTCAGCAATGAAGCATCCGATTTTTGTTGTTCCAATGTCGAGACCTGTAATGATTTCGCCTGTTTCCATAACACAACCCCATCAAAAAATTATCGAGTAATTTATTTGCCAGTTAGTTATCGTCATACCCTTTTTTTCAAAATAATTCTTCCCTCAACCCGCAGATCGATACATTTTGTTTGATTAACCAGGTTACTCGCCCCCCATTTTTTATAAAAAGCATCAAGATACGCTAATTTCCTCTTAATTGAACCGTTTCCAAAAATGACCGGGACTCCCCTGGCCCAATCCATATAAAGGAGCGGCCCCAAATCTTTATTGATATTTACTTCAGAAAGCTGAGCACGAATAATCGGATTCAACTTTGAAACTCTTTTGATAATATCCAGACCTTCGGCGAACGCTTCGCCATTCACTTTGAAATTATCGGGATTAACCAGGAATTCATCTGCCGTGATGAGCGGCATATTCTTGTGAGCCACCGAGTCCGCCAATCCCAGTATTTTTCCACTGGAATTGATAACATACAGTTTATGAAATGAAAGGTAAGCAAACGGACGTCCTGCACCACTCAGGTGAGCCAATGCCTGCTGCATGACAGGATTTGAAAGCGGCACAGGTTCAGCGACCTCACTTGCAAAAGCTTGTCGAATGCTTTGAACAAGATGATTATTGCCCACTTTATAGTGCAGAGAAAAGGGAACAAGCGACTTCGTTGCCGGAGAATGCAGTTCAAGTATTTGCAAAGTGATGAGCAATGCTGTAGTCAGGGCAAGTCCAAAAAAGAGAAAATGTCTTCCCAGTTTTAAGAGATCCATAAAGATCACCTGTCTTTCAATTTTGAAATTTTACAATCTCCAGAACAGATTGTACGATTTCAGTCGTTGCATTCGGAAAAGCTGCGTTTGCGGCAGCTTGTTGCATTTTTTTCAAAGTATTACTGTCATCTAATAACCGGGATATTTCTTTTGCCAGAACATATCCTTCCAGATCTTTTTCAACAATCACCACAGCCGCTCCACTCTTTTCAAGAGATCTGGCGTTGGCTACCTGATGGCCGGCAGCGGCGTAAGGATAAGGAATCAGAATCGAGGGCAATCTGCACATTGTGATCTCGGCCAGTGTCATTGCTCCGGCACGTGAGATGACGAGATCGCTTGCGGCATAAGCCACTTGCATTTCATCGATATAATTCGAGACCCAAATCCTGTACGAATATTTTTTTATCCTCTCCTTTACTTCCTGAAAACCGGTTTTCCCGGTGCTCCAAATAATCTGCACATCCGTTTCGTGCATCAGCATTTCCAACGAATCCAGCATCGCGTGGTTAATGGCCACGGCTCCCTGGCTGCCGCCAAATACCAGGAGAGTCGGTTTTTCCGCTTTCAGATTGAAATGTTGTCGGGCTTGTTTTTTCGACAACCTGATTCTCAAGTCCCTTACCGGATTTCCACTGATAATTAAATTCGACTGCTTTTTAAAGTATTTCAGGGACTCTTTAAAACTCAGATGCACCTTTTTTACTCTCTTTGCCAGCAGTCTTGTCGTGACGCCGGGGTAACTATTCTGTTCCTGAATAAGTGTCGGATAACCAAGCAGCGACGCCATGAAAAGTACCGGACCGCTGACATAGCCGCCGGTTCCAACCACAGCCGCAGGTCTGATTTTAAACAAAATCCTGCCACATTGTAAAAGACTCCAAAGAACACGAAAAGGTACGACAATATTTGCCGGTGTTAGTTTTCTCGTCACTCCGCGAACGGAGATCAAATGTAGGGGATATCCATGTTCAGGAACGACTCTATTTTCAATTCCTTTTTTCGTACCGACAAAATGAATTTCACATTCCTTGACCGTTTTCTCCAACTTTTGTGCAATCGCGAGCGCCGGATACAAATGTCCTCCTGTGCCTCCGCCGGCAAACAAAAAAACAACAGGATTTCCGGTTTTAGCACGTTCGCTCACGTCTTTCAGCTCCTGCTTGCCGTTGCATACTTACCCTTGTATTTCTTTGCGACCCTTCCGCTGCTTTTCCGCTTCTTGAAGGCTGATCGATTCAGATGCTCCTCATACGTATTCCGATTCAAATAATTTGCATACGAAGGATCGCATTGCGAAGATATATTAATGAGTAAGCCGACTGCTGCAAGATGAGAAACGAGCGCCGAGCCGCCGTAACTGATGAACGGCATTGGAATACCGGTCGTCGGGACAATGCCAAGAGCAACCGAGGCATTGAGCATGGCATAGGTTGCAATGCACGCTGTAATTCCTCCAGCCAGCAGACGACCGTAACCATCAGGAGCATATTGCGCTATTTTCAGCCCACGATAAATAATCAATCCAAAAAGTACAAGAACGATGAGAGTACCGATAAAGCCGGCTTCCTCTCCAATAACCGAATAAATAAAATCTTTATGCGCTTCAGGCAAAAATGCATACTTTTGACGGCTGTTGCCAATTCCCTGCCCCCAAAGTCCCCCCAGTGCCATCCCGATTAGTGATTGCTGTAATTGCCAGGCAAGCGGTGCCCGATGCAGCAATTGATCAATAAATCTGTGCACACGCTCCAACTGATAGGGAGTTCGCATCATGTAAAGCATTGCCAGAGTTGTGAACGAAAGCATGGCGGACAACAGATACGAGAATTTTACATCAGCAAAATAAAACATAAGAAATGCGATGAGCCCGACAATAACAGCGGTACTCAGATCCTTTTCCATGGCAATAAAAAAAACAACAAGACCAACCAAAGACATATAAGCAACGAATCCACTCCAAAATTCTTTTAGTTTTTCGCGCTTTTCATGGAGAATACGGGCCATCAACAGGATCAATGCATATCGTGCAAAATCCGAAGGTTGAAATTGCAGAGGCCCGAATTGCAGCCACCTCCTGGCTTCATTCGCTTTAATGACAAAAGGCATCCCCGAAAAAAGCAGCAAAAGCATAAAAATTCCAAAAGCATAGATAAGCGGAGAAATGCCGAGCCACTTGCGATAATCAACGCTGGCAATGATAACCATCAAGACAACACCAATAAATACCCGCACAAGCTGATTTTTGAAAAAGTATGCGGCATCACCGGTCGTTTGTTCCGCTTTGAAAGAGCTGGCAGAATAAACCGTCGCGGCTCCCAAAATAACCAGAAACAAAACACCAACGAGCAGCAAATAGTCGATTCGGCCTAAATCTATTTTCTTTTTATTTTTCATAGTCGTAAATCACCGAACTTTAAAAGTCGCGAGGGTTAAGAGTGCCAAAAGGATGCCGATGATCCAGAATCTTATGACAACTTTGCTTTCGTCCCAGCCAAGCAATTCGAAATGATGATGTATCGGCGCCATTTTAAAGACTCTTTTTCCCGTGCGTTTGAAATAAAAAACCTGAATAATGACGGAAAGGCTTTCGGCGACGAATATTCCGCAAATAATTAAAAGCAAAAGTTCTTTCTTTATCAAAATTGCAAC
>JAACEJ010000113.1 GCA_011682565.1 Actinomycetota bacterium
TTAATATTTTTACGGATGGAATGTTTTTTATTATAGAAAACATTTTTCTTAAATGCAAGGAAAATAAATTTATTTTTAACTTTTAACTATCTTTACTGAAAAACAACCTCTTTGCGTAATTAATTACCTATTCTCTGCTCGTCATTCTTCTTATCAATGATGTGTCTTAAACTTGGATTGTTTTTCAAAGGATATCTTTGCCGATAATCAAAAGATGTCTTGTTATATTCCTGTAGGACTTGGGTAGAATCATCAGAACTTACTGTACCATCGACTAATGCTTCAATTGCATAAAACCAGGCAATAATGCTGTGTAAAATGTCTTCATAATATTCATCCTGTACCCATTGAAATAAGGCAATAGCATGTTCTGAGGCATTTGGCGCTCGCGCATTATCTCTAATTTGTCCAATATACTGAAGAGCAATCACTGCATTATTCACACCTTCCCGGCTGAGCCTTCTCCTATTCTCTTGATCCGGATCAGTTTGAGCCAAAACAGCTTCCAAGTATGATCGAAAGTGAAACTTTAGCAGTTTAAATTCTACACTCAAATCATCCGTATTAATTGTTTCAAGTCGGGTTTATAGAGAACGTGACTTTTCACGTACTTGAAGTAAGATAACTTTATCCTGTGGTTTTAGTTTTCTATACAAATAATCACTATGATCAATGTCCTCATAATTGGAACGCAAATCTTTCAAATCCCCCCAAATCTGCTTAATGGCTTCGTTAGCGGGATTAATGGTTTTAATATTAGCCATCCTTTCATGCTTGAGATAGGTTAGAAAATTTCGATCTTTAAGATTCACATATCCCAACAATACATTTTGATTTGTTCTGATATAAAGTCTGCTCGTTATTGTATCAATAGAAAAATCTCTCATGACATTTTGCAAAACAGAATCATTACCGGAAAAATCTTTATCCAGCGTCTTGTGTAATTTATTGTCCAACTCTCCATTGAACTTAAAAATCAAATGATTCTTTGCGATGGATTCCAGAATATTCCTGTTTTCATCAAAACTCTTAATAATAAAAATAATATCCACGACAACAAACAAGCCGCAGAGTATAAGGAAAGTAGGACCACTGATGGTTAGGATTTTAAAAAGAGTAACAGTCCCCTTTATTTTTCCACCCCCTATCCCTTTTCTAAATTCAGGACTACGAACAAATGCAATGATCAGCAAAATCAACAGCAGATTGATAACAGCCAATATGATCCAGGTGACAGCAGACATTATCGTACCCCATGCAAGTTTGCAATTATAGTTTTAGATTAAGAGACCGAAACTAATAAAATATACCTTCAAATCCTGAATGTAATGTGAAATCCACGAGCTTTCCAGCGGGCGGAGTAAGCTTCCGCAAACATTTCGTGGTATCGACTTTATAAAAATCTGCCTGTTAAGCGAGGCACGACATTTAAACCCGCCGAGTTGTTTGCGGTTTGGTTGCCCCTATCGTTAGGCAATTTTCTTCCTGAATATGCCCTGATTCACTTCTAGAGAGTAGGACAAGATAGTTTCAATATTGATTTTTTGGGATGCTGCAAGTATTTCAATACCGGCAAGTTTTCCATCAGTTGTGGTATCAATATTTATACCTTCTGCAATCTCAATAACCCCATCCGGCTTTTGATCACTAAGCTTGAGATACAGGGCGTCGACTTCTTCATCATAAAGTACTTTCATCGCGTTCTTCCTCTTTTCAAGGGATAATTTGTAATCACGGTAATAATATCATCACCAACTGAAACAACAATTTTAACTGGATATTTCAAACCGACAATATTTCTGACGACCTCATGTTCTCCGTCGTTTAACTTCGAATCTGTTAATATTTCCTCAATAGTTGATTCAGGTATTTCATAGAGTATTGCTCTTCGCTTAGCGTGGCGAGAGAACTTTTTTCACTTTATTTTTTCCTTTGCGCTATATTTGGGCCTTTTGTCGATTCGGAAATGCATTGCAGTTAAAGCTTGTTATGTGGTCCACATCCAAAACTTCCATTGAGCCTGAATATTAAAAAGTAATATAAGGTAAATAATAAAAAACTCAAGCATTAATTCTAAATCAAATAAACATTGCATTCCTGCCAATGGAATATTAACTTTCATCACTTTTTTTATTCTAACCTATTTTAGAGAGAAACTTTCATGGCCAAATCACTCGTCATTGTCGAATCCCCTGCAAAAGCAAAAACAATCAATAAATATCTTGGAAGCGATTATATTGTCAAATCCAGCATTGGCCATATCCGCGACCTGCCGACCAAAAGCTCGGGCAATACGGAAAGGAAATTAATGCCCAAAGGCCTGAGCGAAGAAGAAAAAGAGATTTTTAAAAAGCAACGAGAGTACGAACGCCTTGTCCGCAGCATGGCCATCGATCCTGAGAATGGCTGGAAGGCACGATACGAAATCCTGCCGGGAAAGCACAAAGTTTTAAAAGATTTGAAAAGCGCAGCCCAAACCACGGATACTATTTTTCTCGCCACCGATCTTGATCGCGAGGGGGAAGCCATTGCCTGGCATTTGCGCGAGTCCATCGGCGGTGATAGTGGGAGGTATAAACGCGTCACTTTTAGTGAAATTACAAAATCTGCAATTCAGCAAGCCTTCTCTCATCCCGGTGAGTTGGACATGAATCGTGTCAATGCGCAGCAAACGCGACGTTTTCTCGACCGCGTCGTCGGTTTCATGATCTCTCCCCTCTTGTGGAAAAAAATAGCTCGCGGGTTGTCTGCCGGACGGGTGCAGTCCGTGGCCGTGCGCTTGGTTGTTGAACGAGAACGGGAGATTCGTATTTTCGTTCCGGAAGAATACTGGCAAGTTTTTGCTGATCTGGAAGCACAAAAGCCTTTCCGCGCCCAGGTGATGAAACACAAGGGCAATAAATTCTTGCCTAAAAATCGCGAGCAAACCGATGCTGCTTTGGCTGAATTGGAAAAGGCCGCTTATAAAATAATCGATCACAAGCAAACGCCGACCAAACAAAATCCCTACCCTCCTTTTATCACCACGACGTTGCAGGCCGCTGCCAGCACGCGGCTCGGGTTTGGCGTTAAAAAAACCATGTTCATGGCACAGCGCCTGTACGAAGCAGGGTATATCACTTATATGCGAACGGATTCAACGCATCTGAGCAGCCAGTCTATTTCCTCGGTCCGTGCATTCATAGAAGATAATTATGGGAAAAAATACCTGCCGGACAAGCCCCGTTTTTATGCCAGTAAAGCAGGAGCACAGGAAGCGCATGAAGCCATTCGCCCCACAAATGTGGAAAACACTCCTGAAAAAATGGCGGGGCTGGAACGAGACCAGGCGCGGCTATACGATTTGATCTGGAGGCAGTTTGTGGCTTGCCAGATGCCCCCGGCGCTCTTTGACAGCACAACCATTGTGATTGAAGCCGATGACTATGAATTACGCGCACGGGGCCGCGTTATGCGCTTTGACGGCTGGACGCGCGTTTTACCGGCCATCAAAAAAGGCGAACAGGATACCCTTTTGCCCGATGTTCAAGTCGGGCAAATTTTACCGCTGATTCAACTGGAGCCCACGCAGCATTTCACCAAACCACCGGCGCGATACACGGAAGCAAGCCTGGTAAAAGAACTGGAGAAACGCGGCATCGGCCGTCCGTCAACCTATGCTCCTATTATTTCAACCATCCAGGACCGCGGCTATGTCAAACTTTTAAAAAGAAGATTTTATGCTGAGAAAATCGGTGAAATCGTCACCGACCGTCTGATTGAAAATTTCCAGGATTTGATGGACTATGGTTTTACAGCCGAAATGGAGGCGGAACTTGATGAAATTGCCGGGGGGAATAAAGAATGGCGCGCCGCTCTGGATGCATTTTACAAAGATTTTAAAAAAGAGGTTTCATTGGCGGAAGAAACGATGCGCCGCAATCAACCGGTTGTTATTGATGAAATAAAATGCCCTTCCTGTGGCAGGCCAATGATGGTGCGTACGGCGCGTACCGGCGTTTTCATGGCATGTACCGGCTATGATTTGCCTGCCAAAGAGCAATGCAAAACAACCATCAATTTGATTCCCGGAGAGGAAAGCGAAGCCGTACTACCAGTTAACGGCAAAGACGCCGAGACGGCAGAACTCCTGGCCAAACGCCGCTGTCCGATTTGCGGCACAGCCATGGACAGCTATTTGGTTGATGAACACCGAAAGCTGCATATTTGCGGAAACAGTCCCGATTGCAGCGGACATGAAATTGAAGAAGGAACATTCCGTATTAAAGGATATGACGGGCCGACGATCGAATGCGATAAGTGCGGCGCGGAAATGGTACTGAAAACCGGGCGTTTTGGAAAATTCTTCGCTTGCACCCGATACCCGGAATGCAAAAATACCCGCAAACTTTTGCGCAATGGTCAGCCTGCGCCGCCAAAGGCCGATCCGGTTCCTATGCCGGAATTAAAGTGCACAAAATCCGATGCCTATTTTCTCCTCCGCGATGGCGCAGCAGGAATTTTTCTGGCAGCGAACAACTATCCGAAATCACGGGAAACCAAAAGTCCATTGGTGGAAGACCTTGCCCGTCATAGAGAGGAACTGGACCCCAAATTCCATTACCTTGCCGAGGCGCCGCTCGTCGATCCTGACGGAAACAAATCCGTCATCCGCTTTAAACGAAAAGAAAAAAAACAGTATTTGATGACGGAAAAGGAAGGCAAGGCGACGGGCTGGGAAGCCTGTTTTGAGAATGGAATGTGGAAGTGGACAAACAAGAAGAAAAACAAACCAAAACGTTTAAAATAACATGCAGTATTTCACTTGCGGATGGACAGTACACGAGAAATAGCAGTGCAAGTGAAAAATAAATAGTGCAGAATGAAAAAGTTAAAATTGCAGCTTAACTGTCATTAAGCGATTTTTCGTTGTTCATTTTTCATTATTCATTTTCCCCTTCCTCCTCGCCCCCGCTTCTTTCCAGGCTTCGAGTTCTTCTTCGCTCTGCGGCATCAGATCGGGAATGGGGATGGGATTATTTTTCTCATCCAGTCCGACAATTGTGAAAAAGGCTGTAGCGGCAAGAAAGGTTTCGTCAGCATACGTGTCCTCGCCATATACTTCGGTTTGCACTTCCATAGAGGTTTTAAATGCGCGCGTCATTTTTGCAGTTATTTTCACAACGTGCCCAACGCGCAGCGGTCTGAGGAATTTCAGCTTGTCGACGGCAACAGTGGTTACCCTGGCGTTTGAATGGCGGCGCGCACAAATTGCAGCCGTCATATCCAAGTGTTGCATAATGCGCCCGCCGAAAACACTGCCGATACTGTTTGTATCTGCGGGCGTGGCGATAAAGGATGTTTCGGTTATCGAGTCAGACGGTGCTTTCTTCATGGAATGCCTCTTTTGTTATAAATTGTTCATCCGCGCGGTAAGAACTGCGCACAAGCGGACCGGACTGGACGTTCTCAAATCCCATTGCCAGACCATTATGTCTCATTTGTGCAAATTCTTCAGGTGTTACAAATCGATCGACAGGCAAATGATTCCGTGAGGGCTGCAAATATTGGCCAATGGTCAACATTTGGCAATTTGCATCCAATAAATCGTGCATGGCTTCTCGCACTTCATCGAGAGTTTCTCCCAGGCCGACCATAATGCCCGACTTTGTAAAAACATCATATTCACTCGCACGACGCAACAATTCCAGGGAGCGTGCATAGTTCGCTTGTGGTCTGGCCAGCGGATAAAGTCTCGGCACAGTTTCAATGTTATGATTAAGCACATCCGGCTTGGCAGCGAGCACTGTGGCCAAGTCTTTTTCCGAACCCTGAAAATCCGGGATAAGAACTTCTATTTTGTATCCCGGTTGTGCACGGCGTACTGCGGTAATTGTACGGGCAAAGTGTTCAGCGCCACCGTCCGGCAAATCATCACGGGTAACGGAGGTAATGACGGCATAGCGCAAGTTTAAATCCCTGACAGCCTCGGCAACGAGACGCGGCTCATCAGGATTGAGCGGTTGCGGCTTGCCCGGCGTTACGGCACAAAAACGGCAATTCCGGCTGCACACATCGCCCATAATCATAAACGTCGCTGTCCGCCGACTCCAGCATTCGCCGATATTAGGACAATGCGCGCTTTGACAGACAGTGTGCAGATTTTTATCTTTTACGAGTTTATCGACCTGATAAAAATTAACCCCACGGGGTAAATTAATTTTTAACCAGTGAGGTCGTCTTTTATAACTGTTTTGCGGTTCCATAAATCGGGTTTATCCTTGTTCGAACTTTTCTTTGTTGACAACATAGCGAAAAAACGCATCATACGTCCACGGCATTTTACTCTTCATAATCTCGGCAATAATTTTTGCATATTGACGAATCTCGTATTGCGCATGTTGATCGAGGCGAAGCGACAAAAAGTTCAACAACGCGCGGGCATTGATTGTCCAATAGAATTGCGTGTATAAACTGAGCGGTAAAACCAGTCTTGCGTGTTCTTTGGCTACACCTTTTTCAAGCAATTCTTTGTAGAGCTGATAGCACGCCTCGTAGCTTGCAGATATTTTATCTTTTAATTCGCGGTTGAGGTCTTCATCCAACTCTTCGTATTTATAGTCACGCGTTTTTTGGCTGCGCAGCTTTTCCGGCAAACAAAACTCTTCTTTCATTTGTGTATAGCGGCCGGAGATCTCGTTATAGCTGGCCATGCGATGCCGAAACCACTGCCGGGCGACAAAGATGGGGCATTTGATGTGAAACTTGAAAACCGAATGTTCAAAAGGCGTTTCATGGCGGTTGGCCAGGAGATAGTTGAGTAATTTCCGATCCCGTTCCGGCTCGGTAATCCCCTTGCCAAATGAAACCCGAGCCGCCTGAACCACAGCATCGTCGCCGCCCATAAAATTTACCAGGCGAACCAGTCCCTGATCCAACACTTTATATTCTTTTGAATTTTCCATTATTCCTTCTCTACTTATTACTTGAACGCGCGTTCTAAAATGAATTTAAAGAAATCACAAAATCCAAGTATCAAAAATCAAATAAATCCCAATAAATCAATGTCCGAATTACAATATAACTTTTCCCGATTTGGCATTGTACCTGGCTGTTCTTAGTGATATTATTTTGTTATTTAGAGAATTGAAATTTGTTATTTATTTGTGATTTAAAATCTGTTATTTGGATTCTTTTATATTTCGTTTTCGAAATCTGGTTATATTTATGCAACCTACAGGAGATTCGTGGACATTACATGATCTCTATTCAATTTCATAGTTTTCTAAAATCTGCACCACGCGCTGCAGAAACGACCCGCCGTACAAGCCGTCGATGATGCGATGATCATAAGTCAGACTGATGTACATCATTGAGCGGATAGCGATGGCATCGTTAATCACGACCGGGCGTTTTTTGATGGCGCCTGTTCCCAGAATGGCCACCTGCGGCTGGTTGATGATCGGCGTGCCGAACAGGTTGCCAAACGTTCCGATGTTGGTCATTGAAAATGTACCGCCCTGGACATCATCGGGTTTTAGCTTTTTTGTTCGCGCCCGGTTGGCAAGGTCGGTGATGCCGCGCGCAATCCCGAGCAGATTGAGTTGATCCGCATTTTTAATGACCGGCACAATCAAGCCTTTCTCCATGCCCACAGCAAAGCCGATATTAATATATTCTTTTTGCAGAATATTATCGCCGTCAATTGAACTGTTGATGAGCGGAAATTCCTTAAGCGCATGTACTGCTGCATCGATAAAAAAAGCGGTAAAAGTCAGTTTAACGCCCTCACGCGCCTCGAACTCTTTTTTGACTTTATTGCGATAATTAATAATGCGGGTCATGTCCACCTCGGCAACAGAAGTGACGTGCGCCGAAGTGCTCTTGCTGAGCACCATGTGCGCAGCGATCTTTTTGCGCATAACATCCATGGGAATAATATCGACGCGATTATCGCTGCCGACAACGGCAGAAGTGGATGTGGGAGCAACTGCTTTGGCCGTCTGCACCGGAGGTGTTGCTTGTGGTGCAACTGAAGGCGCTGCGGTTTTTTCGCTTTCAATAAAATTCAGAATATCTTTTTTGGTGACGCGCCCGTTTGCGCCGGTACCGGCAATTTCCTGTACTTTTTCCAGCGGAATATTGTTTTCGCGGGCAATTTTTTTAACCAGGGGCGAGAGGAATTTCAGAGGACGCTCTTCTTTTGCTTCCACCAAATTAGCCGGGGATGTCTTGGCTACAGGTTCGACAGCTTTTTCTTCTGCCTGCTCCACAGCTTGCTCTGCGCCGGCCGCCACACCCTCGCCGTCGGTAGATATGCGCGCAATCACGGTTCCAACGTCGACGGTCTCCCCTTCTTGTACAAGAATTTCAGCTAAAACGCCGCTCTCCGAGGAAGGAATTTCCGAATCAACTTTATCCGTACTGATTTCCAAAATAATTTCATCTCTTTGCACAGGATCGCCGACAACTTTTAGCCATTTCACGATCGTTCCTTCAGCAATGCTTTCCCCCATTTGCGGCATTACCATATCTACTTTCATTTTTGCGCCTTTCTATTTGAGCTTGACAACAAATTTGATGTGAATATTCTTTTGATTTTCATCCACGTTCTACGCGGAGATGCATTTCGGGACGCTCTGCGTCCGGCTTACTGACGACTAAACTCA
>JAACEJ010000693.1 GCA_011682565.1 Actinomycetota bacterium
CATCCATGTGGAAATTTTATCACTTTCTTTCCACAAGTGGGCGAGGTTTACACCGAAAACACCTTTGTTGACGTTCATCAAACCAAGCGGGTTAAAGCGTGGCATGCCGGACAAAATTTTAGTGAATTTTAGCGGTCCAAGCAGAACCGATTCCGTTACAGTGGAAACGCCGAAAATCCCCAGACGGCCTGTCGGACGCAAAACGCGGTAGCTTTTTTTCCAGCTCTTCCCACCCAGCGGATCAATGACAAGCTCTACACCACGGCCCTGGGTCAATTTCAAGACTTGATCCTCCCAGTCCACGGTGCGATAATCAATAACTTTATCAAAGCCACGCTGTTTTAAAAAATCATGCTTGTGCGCGCTGGCAGTTCCAAAAACTTTTGCTCCGATGTTTTTTGCAATGTCATGCGCGGCAAGTCCCACACCGCCGCCTGCATTATGAATGAGTACGGTTTCTTCCCGGCGCAGTCCTCCCATAACGGCGATGAGTTGATAAGCGGTAAGATAGTTTACCGGGATGCAAGCCGCTTGTTCAAATGTTAATTTTTTCGGCAGAGGGAAAATCTGTGCGGTCGGTACGACCACAACATCCGCATAACCGCCAAATTTTGTGAGAGCGAGGACAGATTTATTTTTGAGCGAGTCATCCACACCGTCGCCCGTTTTTTCAATGATTCCGGCAACCTCATAGCCCACAACACATGGAGGCTTGGGAGCATCGGGATAAAGGCCTTGTCGTGCAAGAATGTCGGCAAAATTTACTCCGGCTGCTTTCACGCGAATGAGAACCTGGCCGTGGCCCGGTTCAGGATCGGTGCTTTCCTTTATTCTGAAAACATCGGGCTTGCCTGTTTTGGTGATAAAAATCTGACGCATTTGTAATCCTTGCCTTTTAATTTATCATGCCAGAAGAACCGCCATAATTCCGGTAATAAAAATGCCGTCGAACGTCCCGGCGCCGCCAATGGAGGCTACCGGCGCGCCCAGGTTTCTGATTTTGTTAAGATTCATCAAGTCGGCGCCAATGAGCGTGCCCAGAGTGCCGGCAATGTAAGCAACTCGCGGTGCATCGTGTGGCGCCAGTAAAAGAGCAACGATAAGAGTAACCAGCGGCGGAACAAAAATCGGTGTGGCTATTCCTAATCCCGGGACCGGACGGGCAATACGATTAACTACAAGGCTGACAATGGCTATAGCCAATAGCGGAATAAAAAAACTGCTGTGCAGCCAAAGAAAAACGGATACAATACCGGGAATGATAGCGCCGCCAAGGTTAACAGCCAACAAGGTTTTTTGATTCCGCATGGCCGGAATGGAATAGCGCATACCAAAAAAATGGACTCTTTGCTCCATAAATTCTTCGCCGGGCAGTTCGCGCACGGGAATATTGACAACGCTGCCAACCAGCGTTCCCATCAGAATTAAAAATGCACCGAACGGACTGAATCCCAGTTTTTCAAATGCAAAACTGATGACTTGCAATTGCAGCATGACGAAGAAAAAGATGAGACTGAAAAAAGCAATAACGAAGAAAAGTAAAATGAACGGGGGATAAAGCCTCATGATTTCGTTTCCTTTTTTTTGCAACAGCTTTGTGTAATAGTTTAGCCTCTTTATTTTTGGACGCTGATTTTTACATAAACACGCAAAAGATTGCTTCGCTCCACTTCGTCTCGCTCGCAATGAGATAACCCAAAGTCATGTTACTAACTAATCCGTAACAAGTGTACCTCAACTCAAAATAAAAGTTTTAATTTCAAACGGCTTGTATTCAAACGTCAGCATCTCATTAGTATAACGCGCCGGCGCGGCATTTCTTTCCATTAAATTACATTCCTGAATATTTTTAAACGGCAAATGCAGAATAATTTGTGCTTCACCTTCATGGCCTTTACTTTCAAAGAGCCTGAGAATTGTGGCTTGCGAATCTTCCGCCATTTTAAGCGTTTCGATGATAATGGAATCTCCCATTATGATTTCGATAAATGATAAAGTGCCCGGCAATTTTCCTTTTTTAGGTTTTTGACTTGTCGCGTGTAATGGACTGTTCAGTTCATAGCCTCTGCGGGGCGTGTTGCTGTTTTGCCATGAACCGCTGTGCGGGTAAATGGAATAAAGGAATTCCTGTTCACCCTCATCCGCAGGTGCATTATAGTCTACGCTAATGCCGGGAGAATTTGGGTTGGGTGAATAGGATGACCGCAGCAGCGTCAGGCGCAGTCGATTTCCCTTGGCATCGCAGCCGTACTTGCAATCGTTTAACAGGCTTATGCCGCATTCATCAGAAGAAATATCCGCCCAGCGTTGCACCGGGACTTCAAACCTCGCTTGGTCATAAGAATTTCCCGGCTGGCTGTTCCTTTCAATCGCACCAAACTGGATTTCATAATTGGCTTTTGCTTTTGTCACATTCACCGGAAAGGCAACTTTGAGCAATGTTCGTCGTTCATGCCAATCCACTTTTGTGGCAAAATCAATTCGCGGGAGGTCGTGATAAAAATAAACGAGTTGTCTGATTTTTGACTTTGATGATTTCAGAGTGATTTCAAAGATTGTACAAACAGGGCCGTTATCGATCAGCTTGACATTCCCGGGTTTGAAAATGTCGAGAGGGTATTGCGTTGCATCGGCATCGATGTCCCACGCTTCCCACTCGTTGGGAAAATCGTAAAATGTCTCGAATACATTTCCG
>JAACEJ010000694.1 GCA_011682565.1 Actinomycetota bacterium
ACAAAATACTAATTGTTTCTTCCACTACAGGTGTTGAAATTTATAGTCTTACTGACGAAAGCATTTCGTATTTATCAAGGCTCAGAAAAAGTGTTGGCGAAGCGATTCATTTTGAAAAGCGGGATAATCTTCTTTTTATTGCCGATTTTGCAGATGGATTGACTATTGTTGATGTAACCAAGGTTCAACGACCCAAGTTATTATCAAAGTATTATCTCAATGGCAATACCAGGGACATAAAAGTATCCGGAAATTATGCTTATCTTGCTGATTATGTACATGGATTGGTTGTCATGCAGATCAGCGATCCGGAAAACCCCCAATTAATTTCAACTTTGCACTTTGATGGTGGTGCGATGTCTTTAGATATCAGAGAGAAAACAATATTCCTGACAACCAATAAAAATGAGTTGTTTGCGATTGATATTAACGACCCAATATCTCCCAAAATCTTGCATCGTATGTATTTCGATGGATATTATTATTCCGAAAAATGGCTATCTGAAAAAAATGTACTGGTTGCCGGTGATTATGTGTGGGTATTTTTTGATAATTCGCCGTTATTTGCATATTGCTATGGTCGAAATAATGGTTTCATTGAAAAGGCAAGATTTGATGAACCTTTTCTTTCCTGGGGTTATGAAATCAAAGCGTTCGACCATATGCTTTTCTTCTCTCAGGAAAATGGCATTCAAATCATCGATATCAATCGTCTATCTTATATCCAAAAAGACCGTTTTGCCAGTGGGATGGAATGGAGTCCTGAGGCAGTGACTTTAGATGGAGATATCCTTTACGTTTCAATGGGTTACTTTGGCGTATCCGGCATCAAAGCATATAATATGAAGGATCCACAGCACCCGATTAAATTGGAGGGTGGGCTTGATCTTAATTCTGCGCCTCAGGAAATGATTTTTGACGATAATTATTTATTTATTTTGACTCCTGCAGGGATTGGGGTTTATTCACCATATAACGCTGTTAAAGTGAACGAAAAGAACAATATCGAGTCTATTGGACCTGTGGCATTTCATTTAGGGCTGAACTATCCCAACCCGTTTAATGCAGAAACGTGGATATGGTATAATTTGCAAGATACGAAAAAAGTAACTATTGCTATCTACAATGTTTCCGGCTGCAAGGTGCGAACACTCATAAAACAAAAACAGTCACGTGGCATACATCATGTAAAATGGGACGGACGAGATTTTTCGGGGAAAGAAGTGAGCAGCGGTGTGTACCTGTGTCAATTAAAAGCGGGAGAAAGGATGGCGACACGCAAGATGCTACTGGTGAGGTAGGCGACAATTATTGTAAAAAGTAGAAACGTTTCCGAGTATGGAGACATGAAGCAAAAACTGTTTTTCGTTTTGAACTGCCTTTCTGATGGCGACGTCCATACAGGCGCAGAACGGCAACACATGGATTCCGGGACTGGATGACTCGAACGACCTTGATGATATAGGTTGGCATCATATTCAATCATACGACTATCACAAAAAGGACGGAACAGAAAATTTGCAATGAAAAAAATAATCAATTTGCTTTTCAGTCGGTTCTTTGTAATTGTGAGTTTCGTACTTTTTCTCTCACTTTTTGGGGCTTGCAAAAGAACTTTTTCACCTAATGAGAAAGGAGCAAATGACAAACCGAAAGCTGACAAAAATTATATCCACCTGCAAAATCAGAGCGATCATTCAGGCGTATTGATCAAATTAATGGATACGGATGTAAAGGCTGTTACGGATTCGCTCGGTTATTTTGTGTTGCCAAAAGCTGCCGCTGGAGAATATACTCTTCAAGCTAAATATCCATTTTTTAAAATTCTTGAACAAAAAGTTGAGATTGTTGATAGTACGCTTCAGACAAAAATCCACCTTGAACTTGAACAGCAAATTCAATTTTGGGTTGAGCCTGCGGAGACAACTTTGTCTGTAAATGAAAAAACCAGGTTTTGGGAGTTTACAGGATATGCTACAAATATTTCCGATACTATGATCTCCGGCACAACATACAGTGTTCCTGAAAACTGGGGTCTTGTTCCCGAGAGTTTAGACTGGAATTTTGCAAACAGAAACATCGATTCAAGACGCTGCTATGATGATGTTCCTACTATAGGATTAACGGATCTTCTTGGAATCGGAGGTTTTTCTCTTCAACCTGGGCATACCTACTACAGACACCTTCGAGATGTCTGGCAACTTGGTTATGAATGCACGCCTCCTGGAAGAACCTATTTATTCTTTTTCATTCTTGTGGACCAGGTGCATTTTGATGAATTTTTTCAGCGCAATTTTTTTATAGATGGCAAAACAGACAATAGTCAGAGCATAAATCCCTTATGGAAATCATTTTTCAAAAAACGTGAATTATTCCGTCCGGCAATTATTCATTTTACAAATTAGATTAATGCAGGAAAAATGATAATAAACAAAACCTGTTAGATTTAAGGAGGCAATCATGGCAGCATCCAATTTCGGTCAAAAAAAGCCCGATCAAAATAGCGGCTTTTTAGCCGGAAAACAATGGCTTTCGGCTATTATCTTCCTGCTTTTTCTTGCCATCGGAACATTTTTTAACTGCGGGAAAGAAAAAGCATAGTGGCAAGCAGATAAAATATCTGCAACCGCAAGCCGCATTCTTGAGACCACGGATGTTACGCGCGATATTTATGTCGTATTAGGAGATTCGCTG
>JAACEJ010000695.1 GCA_011682565.1 Actinomycetota bacterium
ATGTTTGAATCATTTAATATTGTCTTCTGTTAACCAACTCGATTACGTTCTGAAAGTAATGTTCCGACCAACCACACCTTGCGAAGTTCTTTGAAAAGTTGATAATGCAGCTCATGATTATTTTTGGAGGCTATCATGAGCAACGAACAAAAATCTGATTCAGACCAACATCAGTTTTGGCAGATGGTAATGGAAACATTCAAAACCAGCGGATTGTCTGTCCGCAATTTCTGCAAAAAGGAAGGTCTGTCAGAGCCGGCATTTTATGCATGGCGAAAAAAGCTGACCAAAAACGATGAGCCAAAAAAGGACAGCCCCAAAGACAACAAAAATTCCTCAGCCTTTATAAAAGTATCTGTGCCGCAGAACAACTCTGCACCTCTGGAACTTATGCTTTCTTCAGGCAACAGTCTGCGAATTAGCTCCGGTACAGACAGTCAAACATTAACCAATGTACTCTCGGCTTTGTGTGAGGCGGGTTTATGCTGACACTTCCATCATCAGTTAAGATTTTCATATACAGTCAGCCTACTGATATGCGGTGCGGGTATAATAAACTTTCGATGTTTGCGGAAAGTTTTATGCAAAAGGATCCATTGAGCGGTCACTTATTTGTGTTCTTTAACAAGTTCGGCGACAAGTGCAAAATTCTGTTCTGGGACAGAACAGGATTCGTCACATGGTACAAGAAGTTGGAAGAGGGAACCTTTGAAAGACTGCCTAACAAGGACAATACGACTTCAATTGAAGTTGATATTTCCAAGCTGACATGGGTGCTTGAAGGTATCGATCTTTTCAAGGCAAGAAGACGAAAGCGCTATAAGCGTAAAACGGATTTATAGAGCTTCTCGACTAAAAATATTTAACTTTCTTTAAACTTTTTTCTTGCCTTTTCCGATATTATCATTATACTTATCTTATCGTTACGAATGATGATATTCTTTCTTTAATTTCTTGCCTTAAATGACTTCAGAAACAAAAATAACAGCCGCAAGTTCTATAGAACAACTACCCACAAATGTAAGCACTTTGCAGCAGATGGTGCTTACATTGCTTGAGCAGATAGATGATCTCAGCGGCCAACTGCTTTATCTCAAGCGTCAGTTGTTCGGCAAGAAATCTGAAAAGCTCGATCCAAATCAAAGGATGCTTTTTGAACAGCTCTACGAAGATACAAAAGCGAAGATAGAAGAGCAAAGAAAACCTAAAGCTAAAAAGTCCAGAAAGAAAAAATCAAAACATAAAGGTCGCAGACCGCTGCCTGAGAACCTTCACAGAAAAACGATTGAAATTGAACCTTTAAAAGAAGAAATGGTTTGTGACGATTGCGGCAATGATAAATCTCGCATTGGTGAAGAAGTTACTGAAAAACTGGAATATGTACCGGCTTCATTTTATGTCAGCCGCTATGTCCGGCATAAATACGCCTGTAAGCACTGTCAGAATAATGTTTCCATTGGTCAATTGCCGCCAATGATTATTGACAAGGGCATCCCTGCAGAAAGTGTTCTGGCACACATTATAACCTGTAAGTTTGCCGATCATCTGCCCTTAAATCGACAGGTTGGTATTTTTCAAAGGCACGGTGTGGATGTGACGGTTTCCAATCTGTCTGACTGGGTGGGCAACAGCGCTGAATTGCTTGTTCCGCTTGTTAAACGTATGCAGGAGTTGATTCGTCAATCACCGATTATCAATACGGATGATACCAAAATCCCAATCAAAAGCAAAAAACGCAAAGGCAGCACATATAACGGTTATTTGTGGGTTTACATTGACAATAAAGGTAATGTCGTCTTTGACTTTACTCCAAACCGGTCAAGAGAAGGGCCGATTAACTTTATTGGTAAGGACTACAGTGGTAATGTTCAGGCCGATGCATATAGTGGTTACGATGAGTTATTCAGGGTTTCTGATGCCGCCGAGATTGGCTGCAACTCTCATGCTCGCAGGAAATTTGAATGTGCATTAGACAATGATCCTGTCAGGGCTGCGCGAATGATGGTGCTGTGGGGCAGATTGTACGCAATTGAGAAACGGGCAAAAGAAGAAGAATACAGCGATGAGCAATTACTTGCCGCCAGACGGACGGAAGCGTTGCCGATATTTGATGAAATCAAGGCCGCTTTGAATGAGTACAAGGACCAGGTGTTGCCTAAAAGCCTGATGGGTAAAGCAATTACTTATGCGTTCAACCAATGGGATGCTCTTGTGAGGTACACAAGTGATCCGATGTTCAGCATTGACAACAATATATCTGAACGGATGCTCCGGATGGTCGTGATCGGCCGGAAAAACTACCTTTTTGCGGGAAGTGAAGCAGGCGCACAACGAGCAGCGATTCTTTACAGCCTGGTGGCAAGTTGTAAAGTAAATGGTCATGACCCATTTGCATATTTTAATGATGTACTGAAAAAGGTCAGTACCTGGCCAGCTAACAAGATAGATGAACTGCTGCCGTGCAATTGGAAATCGCCTGAGCCAAGCAGCAAAGATGAGGCCGTCATCGAAGAACTGATAGAGAAAGTCGCCTGAGGCACAAATTACCCGCCGTTGCTATTTTTTTGCGGGGGTGCACTTGGTCGGAACATTACTTATATTTCCATACTCGTTCCAACTCACGCAGCAAGTGCACAAGACACTTTTGTTTGGCGCAGGCCAGAACATTGTAAGCATACCAGAAATCGC
>JAACEJ010000114.1 GCA_011682565.1 Actinomycetota bacterium
ATCGCGATTTGATGCGCAAGCCTTTATCCATAAGCTTTCCCAGTACCTTTTGTTTTTTAATAGCCGTACATCCACACCCCAGGCCCACCTAGTCAACCATAGTCCACGCTGGACTTCGCTTAACATAATCATTCCACTCCTGATTATTTTTATCATGCCACGCCCTTTGATTATCGCTCATATTCTCAATGCATAGTAGGCATGTGGTTTGCTTATGATTCTCTGAGTATTTGAATCCTACCTGACTATTACAGGATAAATGGTTGTCTTCTGTCATATAGTGAGTTTTCATAGCCTATACCTTTTGATATATTCGTTTTTCCCAACTCGAAAAAGCTCGTCAATGTAGTCCATGCATTGGGAATATTCTTTATTTGTAGCATCGCGCATATCAGCAGAATAACGGACATCTTCTGAATTAAGACAACCCTGATTGAACAATCTAAGGGCTATTACTTGCAATTCATTTTTAGTCATCCCTTCCGCCTTAAAACGTTTTCAATGCCATTAATTAAAATGTCCTCGTCCTGGACCATATCAGAATCATAAATAGCCATTAATTCCATACCATAAGAGCCCTGCTTTTTTATAGCTTCCACGCCTGGCAGACAACGGATTTCTTCGCGCATGTCCTTATTTATTACCGTGTCGCTGGTATGGCTATTGACGTATAGAACTTTATAATCACAGCTTGAGTCGTATGTTGCTTTCATCTCTTCCGCCTCCCGTCCTTAGATTTATGATTTTTCAACATGACTCCCATCAAGGATCAATTCAAGCGCTTCAATCTGTGCGTGTTTCTTGCAAAGTTTTTCCTCTCCCATGATGTAAGATGCTACAAATTTGCACTGAACCGGGCCATTGAGTGATTTTGTCTTTCTCACGCATTGCGGTTTTTTCTTTGGTTCGATCTTTCTGTATTGCTGAATTTTCATTTCAGGTGTTTTTCTCGTATGCTGTTTTTATTACTATTCCCACATATGTCGGAATTCTCTCCATTCCTTTTTCCAATACGATTCGAAAATTGCACACATTTTTAAAATCTCGGTGTCAATTGGTCTACGCAGTGCACTGAATAATAAGATCTAAGATTTCGTCTCATTATCTATCTCGTTAATGATTTTATTTACTTTCTCAGTTATCATCATTCCGATATGATAAGCAAAATGCCTGATTAAAGCGCCGATATGGCTACCAGGTCCAGTCATATACTTTTTACCTATCATTGGATAAGGCAACGTTCTTTTCATGTCCGGATCATTCAACGACTCAACCATTAAGGCTGTCAGGTCTTCAAATGTCGCCTTGATTTCTGACAGGTTATTCTTTAGATTCTGGACTTCTGACGGGCTTGGAGGATAAGGCGGACTTCCCCTTGGTGGCTCTGCATGGTCACAGCCTGTCCTTTGGCAATATCTGTGTTCGAATATCTCCCAGCCTAGTTTATGACCTAATATACGGCATTTTAGTTTCATGCCGGGTACCCCATGGTTTGACGCTCAGCTAATGGAAAAGAGTCAATCTGCCGCTCGATCGATTCAAGGTGATCATAGAGTGGAATTAATATAAGATGCTTTCCTGTCGGCTTTTCTTCCCAATCAGGATCTTTTTTCCTGCCTCCAGCATGTATAGTTGTTGCTGATGCTAATGTTTGGAGGGTTGATTTATTTCCAACATAAACCCATTCCATCACGCGCTCTGAATCATCCGGCATCAACTCAACGGCTTTTTCAATGGCTATCCTAAGTAGAGCGGCTTGGTTTTCGAGTAGGATTTTTAATTGTTCGTTTGTCATTTTTTATACTCCTCCGTTGGTTATTTCTGTTTCATCAATGGCGGAATACATTTCTTCGCTTGCTTCCCATATTCTACTGTAAATACCTCTTATTTTATGGGCACCAATATTGCGCTTTTCGAGCTTATCAATAACTTTTGATAATTGCTTTCTCGCTGCCAAAATATGATTTTGTGCTGAGACTAGCTCTCTGCTGTTTGTGTGTGATATTTTCATAAAGCCCCCATAGTTTTAAATAAAAGATTAACTACGTTTTTAACGCATATCCATTCAGCCCGGCATTGGTTGTAATAGAATTCGTATGTTAGACAGCATAGGGCTATGGATATGTAGAATATAAGGTTTTTAGTCCAGTATTTCACCTTAAATTTGTGTTTATATGAATTGCGCCGTCTCGCCAGTAGGCTGACAGTGATCTTTTCCCGTTTATTCTTACTGGGGTATTTCCATGTCGGTTTTTAAAGAGCTTGGTGATATCTTTTTTAGTTAACCCCTCCTTTTTGAATACCGAAAGCGTTGTTGTGTGCTCTTCAATATCATTTTGATTCGTCATCTCTCAGCCCTCCTAAAGTTGAGTTGATAAAAAATAAATTAAGACATATATCGGCATTCCTATCATTGTCCCTCCGGACACCCTTTCAAAAATCATTAAGCACTCATCAAACGCAATCCTTATTCCAAGTGATACTATTAAAATTAAAACGATCAAAATAAAAATATAATCAACCACGTTCAGACCTCCTTTTGTTTTTTCTTCTCACGTTCAACCAATTCTTTTAGGCATTGCTTGATTGATACTGATTTTTGAGCGGCTAAAATCTTTAATTCACGGTGTGTAATTCTATCCATTTCAACAAGAATATCCTTTCTTTTTGGCATGGTTTCCTTTTATTTTAAAATTTTATAAAAAAGTTCTTCGCGGATCCGGGTTCTGATGATTGCAGGCCTAGCCCACTCCCTTTGAAATCTTTTCCATTCTTGATTCACTTCGCCTCGTTTATTTTTCCAGAGCATTGCATAGGGCGTAAAACCGGCTCTCCATGTATCAATTAAACGCTTTTCAGCATCTTCAAAACTGTCTTTTTTATGACCAATCAGTACGTAACAATTAAGATGCTGCCTTGAAAAATCGGCAAATCTAAGTTTTCTACCGGCTTCGATAAGCGGTTCCAGATCGCTGGGCGTATCATAAGCAAAAAACATTCTTTGTGGCCTCACATCCCAAAGTAGTTTTACGTGCCAATCCTTCAAAATTTCCGCCTCAAGTCCGCCGGTTAATATTGGGCTTTTCTTTTTTCCATCTATTTTTTGTATAGACAGCATTTTAAAAACTGCCTTTATGTGATCGTCAGAACATGCCAAAACATTAGAATCAAGTAAGTTGTAACCACTTGTGATAGGAATTTCTCTGATAGGTCCCTCACGTCTTGGAACGTCACAAAACCAACATTTATTCTTATTTGGGCAACCCCTGGAAGTAATCACGTAACCAGGCTTTAAATATTTTCCGGGTTGAAAATCTCCTCCGGGATCTCCAAGCGCTGGACCTCCAACCCTTACAGGGGCGACCGTTTGCCATTTTGAAAACAAATCGTCTACAAGTTCTAAATCTTCCGAGAATGTCATGCTGATATGAATTTGATCAACATCTGGAAATACTTCCGGGGGATCCCCAATAAATGAAAGTTCATCATCTGGGGGTTGCGTTTGTTTTTCTGGGAAATACGCGGGCTATTTTCATGGTTTAATATTTTAAGTGGTTTGATACGCTGTTTTCTTATAGTCTTATGCATATGCAGAGCATTGTCAATACTTTTTAAATATTTTATCCACGTTCAGCCCTCCTCAAAGCCTTTTCCATTTCCTTGATAAATACGGTTGTAAACGGTCCCTGATGTTTGGAAAGTATAGATAAGGCGTCTCCCATCCAGTCTACTTTGTGGGCTTTTGGCGCCTTGAATGATTGCAGCATTTTCAAGTTTTTACCCTTCCAGCCATAGAGCCCGTCTGGGATGTTCAGTTGATTGCCTTCGCCGTTTTTTAAAATGAAATTTAGTTTTTGTTTCTGGGTTTCTCTCAGCATTTGAAAGATGCGATGTTTTTTTGAACGGCCTGCAAATTGGCTTTGCCTGCGGAATGGTCGGTTTATTCTGGTACTGGGGCGTTGTTTTTTTGCGAATGATCCACCCCTGGCAATGTCGGTTGTGGCCGTTCTTTTTTTCTCTGGGGCCTTTCCTGTTTGCTGCTCCTCTAATGCTGTAAATTTCCCTTTATTTCCTGAACCGTCTATCCCCATCATGCCGACTTCAGAAAAATTGTTTGCAACCTCCTTTCCGGGTTTAGCCCGGTTTACTTGGGTTTGACGGCCTAGAAATTTTGGGTTTCTGACTGTAAAGTTACTTCTTAACGATTCTTGAATATACCTTTTTTTCATTGAAAACGCTTGATTGTCCAGGACTTTTGCAACTACTTTCCGGACCTGGCCTGGCATTTTGTTCATTAATTTTGTAAACTCTTTGAGTTCTTTTATGTTGGCTGTAGGTTTCATTTTGGGTCTGTTAGTTTCGTGTTTAATCCGTCCTGCCAATGAGATAGAAAAGCATCTATTAAGCCTTGCGCTTGATTTTCTTCTTTTTTGGTTATTGTTAGCGGGTTTTGTGCATATCTTCCAAGTAGGTCAACGCATTTTTTTGTGAATTGGTTTAGCTCTGCATAGCAATCAATGACGGTTTGATTTGCTTCGATATTTGCGTCAAAAACTTTCTCACACTCTTCTTTCAAGACTTTGACAAGGAATGGGGCGTTTTTCTTTTCTTTCTGCAGGCGTTCGAGTTGTGCGTTCCAGTATTGTTTGAATGTCATGGTTTAACTCTCCTTTTTTTACTATGATTATTTTTGATTTTTCTGGCCGTTTTGGCCGTGGTGTCATTGTCGGTGGATATTGCAAAAATTTAAAACTAATAAAAAAAAACACTATAGCTATAAGCATGGCAATTATTGGTCCGAGTAATAACCAGATCATTTCCCCCCGCTGTGCAATTCAAACACAATCTTGTTTTAACGTTGATTTCAATTGAATCTGTAAGACACCCTATACAAATTCATTTTTCAGTTGGCTTTTTCTTAAAATAAGATTGTTCAATCAAATAAATAGCCTTAACAGCGTTCTGTATCTGGTCCTGAGTCATGAAGAAATAGACTTTCCCGCCGATTTCGGTCCCCTTACCTGATTCCGATTGTATTTCGATATGCCAGCGTAAACAGATCAAAGTTACGATCCAAGCAATGAAAGCGCCGACCGCTCCGGATAGTATGTAATAGGTCATTTTTCCTTTTTGGTTTGAAGTGCTCGAATATTTTCTGCAATACCAGAAATTTGAGGTGCAAACCTTGTTTCACCGCTTGAAAACATTGAATCAGAAATACTTTTCAATAGCACAACTGAGGACTCAATATCTTGTGACATTTCTAGTTTGCTATTTTCCTTGCCAGTATTAAAAAACTCAATCAAAAGGCCCCTGAAAGTATCAAAACTTACTTTGCAAAGATTCCAGAGCGTTCCTGATGTCCTTTGTTCTGTGAATTGTTCAGCCGTCAAAACCTTATCTCCAAAGTATGGCTCGACGCGATCTTTGATGAATTGCTTGGCCTCATCCTTTGATTTAAAAACATGCTCTGGTTCTTTTGATTCAAAAAGCGCCTTGCATTCTATGGAGTTGTAGCACTCGTCGGCATATTCTAACCCCTGAGCGGCACACATATAAAACAGATTTAAATGATTGTGATCGTCTTGATCTGGCCGTGTACCATCTATTTTCCACTTGCATATTTCGCAATTTGGGGTTTGGGTTTCAAAGATGGCCGCAAGTTTTGGATAATCTATTTTTAGTTTAGGCATCCCACATTTTTCGCATGACTCGTCCTCTGATATGCTCAACCCCTCAACTTCTTTGATGGTTTTTTTTCTGATCTCAAAACCTTCAGTTTTTTTCCATGCCGGTTTTATATCTGGTTTTTTACAAAGATTACAATTCACTTGATTAGCTGGCAGCAGTTCATTTCCTACGAATCCCCTCAAACAATCGTAATCAATCCCGCATTCTGTGCACTTCCAAATTTTGATCTTTTCCATTTTAATCTCCAATAGTTTCAGCGCCTACAATATTATAACATAAAGATTCCAAAACCGCCCTGTCGACCTCTTCTTTGTGTTGGCCGTCTGTGCATTCAATATCTTGATCATTATCGACCTGGACTTGAATTAAAAGCGCCTGGTGTGGACTGTTTTTGATTTGTTTTGGATTTACAATAATCGTTAATTGCTTCATTTCTCAAATCCATTTTCAAGCTTAATACACATTATTTTAGCCTTTCCTTTTGCTATTTGAGCGCGATTAAGGAAGTACTTTGAGTGTTCTATCTGCCGTCGTTTTCTCATTATCAGATTTTTGATGGCCTCAAGTTTTGTTGGATAAGCGTATCGTTTCGCAGACGTTTTACTAATCCACCGTTTAAGGTTCTCCTTTTTAAAATCAGAATATGAGTCAAGATATTGCGGGTAAATCCAATAACCACACTCAGTTTCCCTTAATTTTAAAAATATACTGAGATCTATCTTAATTCCATTGGGGTAATCATCGTCTTCATATCTGTAAAATTTCATTTCGATTATTTTATCCTCACAGTTCGTAATCCATACCGTTTAAAGCTCTCATTCATGTCATCGATAATCTGTTCAAGGCTTGAGGCAATTTTATAGTGACCGCGCCAAGTTGACCGGATTTTCTTTTGGCTTTTCTTAATGGCTTTTTCATTTATGGTGCCGTCGGCTTTTATGGCGTTTTCGCTTTTTAGCTCATACCAAAAAGTTAGGCCTTGGAAACCACAAAGCAGGTCATCATGATTCTGTTCGACTGATACCCCGAGACCGCGTAAATCGATAACGAGTTGCGGCTCGTTTTTATCTTTGTTGGTTGCATAGCGGTTTTTACTCATATTAAAATTGCCTTTGTAACCACTGCAAGCCCTTTGGAGTGACAAAAGATTGACTCTGAACGTGTGAATTAACAGAGGTTGTTTTTACTTCAAAGTATCCCCGGTTTATAAAATCTTGAAACGGGACAATTCCAAAAAAGACCTTTTTAATTCTAAGTTTACTGAATAGCCTGTTTCTGCCAGTGCCTAACATTTTCGCGGCCTCTCCCATTGAATAAAGACCGGCTGAACTTCCGACCTGATCATGGAACTCTATTTTAGGCTGGGCGTCTTTGAGTTGATATTTTAATTCTTCGATCTCCTCGTTTAAAAAACCAATTGCTTGCTGAATAAGCAATTTCTTTTCCAGTTCTGTTCTTGGAAGCTGGACAGAAGTGTCCAGGTGTTTGTTTTTTTCTAGATCGAATTTAACCGCTGTTACGTGCATTTCAGATAAGTAAGTTGTTTGCCCGTTGACCATGTGGCCTGGAAACAATTTTTCGACGTACCTTCTTATGGTTCTGTCAGTCACGTTTAAAACAATCGCAACATCTGAAATAGTCATGCTTTGGTTAGTCGTTGGTAGATTTTCCATTTTTCCTCTGTTTTCTTGGCCGATCCCAATAAGGAGACCGGCAACCTGGACAGGTTTTCGGCGCTTTTATGGTACGTGGAAACCACTCATACCCGCACCTTTCACACTTCAGTTTTTTTATTGTTTCCATATTTTTACCTGTTGTTCTATGGTTATCATTGGTGTATATAGTTTGTCAATCACTTTCTTCATTTTTTGGTAACAACGGGCATAAAAAACGCCTGATAAGTTAAATCTTCAGTACAGACATAAACAGGCCCATTCTCTCCCGAGAAACTGACATCAACATGATTATTGAACTCTTTCATCGCGTCGAGCACCCGCATTGAGTTGAATGTGATGTTTTGGACTGGTTTTTTACTTGCGAAGAAAAGCGGGTCAATATTTGGGAAGTGGATCCCGACGGGTTGTAAATAATTCAGAGTGTCTTTGTGGGAATCCAAAGAAAACGGACCGATTTCGATCAGCCTTAAACTATGGTCACGCCTAGAAACCTTTTCGAATTTGGCTTTGTGTTTGGTACACAATATTTCAAAGGCCTCGGCCGTTTCTCTGTTAATCAAAAATTCGCCGTCTTCATTCTCTTCCCATTTTGGTTCTATTTCCAGTTGTTGAGGTTTTTCCAGAACGACACGCTTTCCGCAATAACCATCATAAGCAGTCATTTGGCATTTGGTGCCGTCGATTTTGACATGGATGAAAGTCCTTTCCTTGATCTTTTCTGAGATTTCGGACTCTTCTTCATCGGCTTTCAGAATTGCCGGTTTCAGGAATTTTATTGCTTTGATTAACGCGCCTCTGTCCAGTTGCATTTATTACCTATTTGGAAATTCACGAACATTCAAATCAACTTGCATAAAATCGCCCTTGCTGACTTTTTTAAAGAAAAATGGAATTTTTAAAACGTAACATTGAACCATAATCGATCGCGCCCACTCAATAGACATTGGCCGCACTTTTTGTCCTGTTTCCGATCCAACAATCACCCAATCAATATCAAATAAATCAATGACCCCGACATCTTCGAGCAATGGTTCAAAAGAAATAAACCGAACCGTTGCCCTAATATTTTTAAATACATCAATCTTATATACCGCTCTTTTATCTTCAACAGTAATTCCAAACCAAAGATTTTTAGGGATTTCGATTCCGAAAAAATACGCTTTTGCTCTCCATGATCTTTTAGTTAAAATTTGGAATATATGTTGCGGATTGTTTTTGATAACT
>JAACEJ010000696.1 GCA_011682565.1 Actinomycetota bacterium
CAGACGTTAAATATTGTACAGAAGCCTGTACGACTTTACGCCCTGCATCGGAAATATAATCACCATGATCCAAATGGGTTGAAATTTTCACAGACGAATTCTTTGCTTTTTTCTCAATATATGAGGTCGCAAAATTCAAACCCTGAATCTGATCACCACCACCGAAATGTTTAAGTGCTGAATTTGAAAATGCCATAATTCCTGATGCACCTAACAATTCAAATGCAGTCATAGCAGCATTGATACCCTGAAAGGTTGTGACATTAAATGCAGGAACGGCATAACCTTTTCCTGTTGTATTTCCCTTTTCGCCACGTTTGGCTTTTAACAATAAAGCATGGGCTGAAACCATATTATCGGGAAATTTGCGATTTGTATTTAGTACGGGAGGTGTTTTAGCCATCCTCTTACTCCTTCTCCTTTACGATTAATATAAGGGCTGTCCGATCTCAGACAGCAAATGTGTAAACCAGATTTGGGTTGTATCAAAAGGTTTATGTCCCTTTATTCGCGGGAAATCGATAATCGTCAATTCATTATCTTTATCCTCATCCAACCCTACAACGCCGCTTTGTTTATTCAGTGCATATTCTGCAGCAAGAAAAGCGGTCTTTTTAATTAATTCTAAATCACGATCATTAGGTGCCGCAGACCGGGCAAAATAGCCGCTCTTTTGCACCAGTGTTTTTTCCGCTCCCAGACGATCGGTAAATTGTTTCGCAAACCATTGACCGGGATTTATTTCATCTAACTGAAAATGCCCAAAAGCATCCCTGCTCACCGTTTTTCCTGTTGCTTCTATCTCGGCAACAATTGTATCAATGCCGGCGCCTTCACTGAGAAAAATATTTACAGAATCTTTTTCATCCATCAATTGCCGTAAACGCGCAACTTCTTTATCAAAATCCATGGGCAGTTCAGGCACATAAACCGCATCAATATCCCAGCGCCGTTTTTCAAGCAAAATTTCCGGAAGAAAAGCCCGGTTCGCCAGGCGTTTGCGGTATTCATAAGCAGTATAACCCGTGAGCCAACCACAGTTGCGACCCATGACTTCATGAATGATAAGCTGACGCCGACTGGTGGTGTTTTCATTGGACACGTTTTCAAAAAAGATGGCGCCCTGCTCAGCGGCTGTCCACGCTCCCAGCGTTTGATGAATCGGAAACACATCATTATCCACCGTCTTTGGTAGTCCAACTACGGTTAAATCATAATGATTGTCCTGAAGGTATTTCGCCAGGTCGGCAGCGGCAGTGTTGGTGTCATCACCACCGATGGTATGAAGAATATCCACGCCATCTTTCTGAAGTTGTTTTGCCGCAACTTCCAGTGGATAATCGCCATCCTTGATCAAACCACGTTTGGCACAATCTTTAACATTGGTGAGTTTCACACGACTATTGCCGATGGGACTTCCACCGTAATTATATAGAATGGAATACGATTTTTTCACTTTATCGGAAAAGGAAATAGATTCACCTAACAGCAACCCCTGGTACCCATTTAAATACCCAATGAGCTCAGCATCCGGCGCTAATTCATTATATTTTTCTATCAATCCACCAATAGAAGATGACAGACAGGGAGCAATTCCGCCGGCCGTCAAAAAAGCTATTTTCATAATTCTCCTCCACAAAAACAGAATTAAAAGTTACACATTTTCATCACCATGACCTTAATGGAATCTCTTAAATTTCATGAGTTTTTTACCAGATTCTGCCTAACCAATCATGAAGGTACATTATGTCTCAGATACTCTGGAAACCCGATCCTGAAATAGCGGCAAAAACACAAATAGCCGAATTCCAATCCGTTATCAACGCTACTTTTTCAAAACATTTCTCCTCTTATGCGGAACTTCATGATTGGTCTGTTAAAAACCCAGCGCCTTTCTGGGAATCAATCTGGATTTATATGGATATACTTTTTTCACAACCCTATACACAGGTTGTGGACGATGCTAAAAAAATGCCGGGAGCTAAGTGGTTTAGTGATGCCAAATTAAATTTCGCGGAGAATCTACTTCGATACAGGGATGACCATATCGCACTGGTTTTTTATGGAGAGGATCAGGTCAGGTTTTCTCTTTCATACGGGGAATTATACGATCAGGTAGCACGCTGTGCTGATGCACTAAAAGCACAAGGTGTAAACAAAGGAGATCGTGTTGCGGGATTTATGCCCAACCGGCCCGAAACCATTATTGCCATGCTGGCAACGGCTTCAATCGGTGCGATATGGAGTTCATCTTCACCGGATTTCGGGATCAAAGGAGTTCTGGACCGCTTTTCACAAATTGAGCCGAAAGTCCTTTTTGCGGCAAACGGTTATTTCTATAATGGGAAAACATTTGATTCGCTGGAAAAACTGAACGGAATTCTGGATCAGCTTCCCAGTGTGGAAAAAGTGGTAATTGTGGCCTATACTGAAGAAAATCCTGATATTTCCACCGTAAAAAACGGTATCCTCTTCACAGATTTTCTCACGAAAGGAAAAACGCCGGAACTATCGTTTAAGCAATTACCATTCGATCATCCGTTATATATCATGTACAGCTCCGGAACAACCGGATTGCCGAAATCCATTGTGCATGGCGCCGGTGGGACTCTCCTTCAACATTTGAAAGAATTACGGCTCCACACTGATCTCCGGCGGGAGGACACCATTTTTTATTTTACA
>JAACEJ010000697.1 GCA_011682565.1 Actinomycetota bacterium
AGTTTTTTAAACACTGGCCCAGCCATTATATTCCACCATTCTACCGGGCCATGTAAATTGTATCGTCGTCACTTCCTGCGCCGTTTCCGCCTGCCTCAGCATCCTACAGAGGGTTTGTACTACCCAAAACGGTGAGAAAAGGGACAAAAAATAAGCCCGGAGGAGCTTTTCCAGGTTCATTACCATAAAAGAGACCATGATCACCGCTTCCGAGGTGTCAGCCAGCTTCGCCATTATACGGCCGAGAGTAAAACGACGTTTTGCCTGACCGAATTTACCCTCAACCGCCTGACGGTCTTTGTCATCCTGGCTTTGCAGGCGTTTACGCAGTTTGAGCTCTTCTTTGTTTGCATCGGTCACCTTCGGGAGACGGCCTAATGCAGGACCGCTCAATCGAATGTTGCGTTCTTTACAATAGCGGCGGTTCTCACGGCTTCGGTATATCTTGTCCGCATGTACCGATGCAGGATAAACACCATAACGATCTTTATATGATTCTATCTGAGACGGAAGATCCGCCGATTCGTTATAGGCATCCCAGCTAAGACGGTCTACCGTGCTGAAACCATCTACCAAACTGATTGAAATCTTGGCGCCAAACTCTACCGGACGGCCGGACTTGCCGCGGACGATCGGGCGGACATGCGGCTGATACAAATTGACGATACGGTCGGGAATACGGTTGGTGCGGTGGGTATGCATCCATTGCTGCTGGCGATACATCTCCCGAATAACCAGCAAAAGCTTATAATAACGCCTCCCCAACAACATGAAGTCGTAGCTACATGACAACAACTTGTCTATGCTGCGGAGATTTCGGCTGACATATCCAAGCTGCTTTCTGATACCGCCACGGATTTTTTTCCGGCCGGGTTTGTTCTGTTTGATCAGTTTCAAATAATCCTTGTTCGCTTTCTGACGGTACGTCCGAGGTTTTTTCCGTTGACCGATGTAACGTTCATGTAAAAGGTCTATTATCTCTTCTGTCTTTTCCCGGGCCTCAGCCAACAAACTCAAATCAGTCGGATAAGGAATATCCGCCGGAGTACAAGTCGCGTCAACCAGCATCTTGCCTTTATTGTTCTCGGATTGATCCGGTTCATCAGTGGAACCATCGATAGTGCCGTCCTGGACAGCCTCCTCATGCCGATCCAAACCGGTACTCACAATCAGGTTGTTAATCTCGGCAAGAACATCTTTACCAAAACGTTTTCTGAAATGAACCATCATAGTATGATGAAACGGCGCCTTATCCAGATAGCTATTATACCCCAGGAAGAACTGAAGATAGGGGTTCTCCGTAATATGTTCCAATGTCTCACGATCGGAAGCACCAAGACGTTCCTTGATTATCAAAGCCCCCAACGCTGCACGGGCAGGAATGGCGGGACACCCGGTCTGATCCTCGGAAAAAAGTTCGGAATATTTCTCGTCGATCTCGTCCCAGGGGATTTGGGCACTTAAAATCGCCCAGCGGTTTTCCGTTTTGAGCTTACCCCCAAAAGGAAGATAAAAATCAAGAACCTGTTGAGCGGGTGTTAATTTACGATACATTATGAATCTCCAAGTGCAAGGCTTTTAAGGGTTTTGGACTGTTTCGCGTGCACATGGTACCAATATAATCAATCATTAATCATTGTAAATATTAATGTTGTTCGTTATTCAGCAAGCCCTAGTGTCGCGTCAAGCTTCTAATGTCGGATAAAGTCTTTTCAATTTGATCCGGGCTTTATCTGTTGTGAATTGCCAATTGATTTTAGCCTTTAAATTATTTCGATTATTTTGCCATGCTTCAGCTTCTGATCTGACCAGAGATATTTTATCTATTCTTCGATTAAGACATTGTCCGATCAAGACGTTCAATTCGATTTCTGCCATATTCAGCCAGCTGCCATGTTTCGGTGTATATACAAATTCAAATCTATCCCACAGTGCTTTTGCTTCTTCAGGTGGGAATGCGTCGTATAATGCGCCAGGTGTATGGGTATTTAAATTATCCATTACCAGGATTATTTTATCTGCCCCAGCGTAACTTTCAGCTATCTCCTTGATAAAATGAGCCCAATCAATTTTTGTTTTCCTATCTGTAATTTTGACCAACCGCTTTCCTGCCAATGGCTCGCTGGCTACAAAAATATTACATACTCCACATCGCTTGTATTCATAGTCGTGCCGGAATAAATGTCCCGGAGAAGCCTTCACGGGTTGCCGCGTCTCCTTTATCAGTTGCTTGGGTGATTCATCCATACAAACAACCGGAAATTTACTACGATACGGACGTTTATAAACATCAAGAACCTTTTCCATATGGGCAATAAATTCACTGTTCTGTTTTGGTGGAATTACCCACCCTTGGGATCTCCATGGCTTTAACTCGTTTTTTTTAATACGCGCCGTACGGTTTCATGGGAAATATTATCGATATAATTCAGTTCAACAACCCGGTCCGCTAATAGCCGTAATGACCATCTTGCATATCCTTGCGGTGGTTTACTGCAGCTTAATGCAACCAGATGCGCTTCAAAATCACCGTCGGCTTTTTTCTTGTAGACCCGCTCACCTTTGCGGCCGTTAAGAGCGGTTTCAAAACTATCTTCAACAAAACGTTTTTTGACTCGGTCAATTTTTTTCATGCTTATGTTCAAAACTCTCGAAACATCTTCGTTGATCGATCGTTTATC
>JAACEJ010000115.1 GCA_011682565.1 Actinomycetota bacterium
GTATTAAAACCGCCACAAGTGATGTACTAACTGTTACCCAACACAACAAAATTGACTATAAAGAAGCCTTACTTGGTCATATGCTTATTAAGCAGTATATCAAAAGAATAAGAAGTAGGGAAATAGAGATTAATCCCTACGGGAGTACAATTTGTGCCTCCGTAAGATGATCGCCTCTGACGATAAATACAGAAAGATTCAATACTTGAATGAAAAGCAAATATTACGATTTTATGGAGATGATTAGGTATGTTGCGAACACTTTTGGGGAGATTGTTGCTCGCAGATAAACACTATTATGGAGATAGTCGGTGAAAAAAAATTATATAATACACTAGTTCAATGGAAAAATAATTGATTTGAAAGTGCTTTGCACATGAAGTCTTAGTAGAGGTGAAACCGAAGTTAAAAGAGTTCCTATGAAATTCCGTTTTTTTAAAATATTCATTCTTCTCGGCCTTTTTATCTTCCGTCCGGCTTTTCCCTCAGAGATCGATGTCGATCAAATCCGGGAAGCAATCAAAGCAAAAGGCGCTTCCTGGACTGCGGGCGAAACCTGGCTGACGCGGCTTCCCGAGGAAGATCGGCATGGGGCACTGGGACTGCTGCGGGAACCTCCGGGTCGGTCTCAGCTTTTCAAATTGCCGCCGGCGGAAAATCTTCCGGCTCATTTTTCCTGGGCGGATAATTACGGAAATTTTGTCACTTCCGTAAAAGATCAGGGATTGTGCGGTGCTTGTTCCTATTTTTCAACAATGGCTGCTGTCGAAGCATGGATGCGCATTAAAACCGGCAACCCCAGGCTGGATATCGATCTTTCCGAGCAATATGTTCTTTCTTGCGGTAATGTCGGCTCGTGCGAAAACGGCGCTTACATTCAGGGCGTGCATCGCTTCATCCGCGATTTTGGTGTTCCCGGCGAAGCATGTTTTCCCTACAAAATGACAGACAAAGTTTCCTGCTCCGAGGCTTGTCCGGAATTTGCCGACGAGTTGGTTTCGATTGGTGATTTTGTTGTCGTGAGTTACGAGCAAGCTTCCGTTGATGACATAAAGAATGCTGTTTTCCATCGTCCTGTCGTTGCCGGTATGGAAGTTTATACCGATTTTATGTCATATACCGGCGGTGTCTATGAATATGTTGAAGGCAAAGATGAGGGCGGGCATGCTGTTTTGATTTACGGGTGGGATGATGCGCAGCAAAGCTGGCTTTGCAAAAATAGCTGGAATAGCGGTTGGGGTGAAAAGGGTCATTTTCGCATCAAGTGGGGCGAGTCTGCAATTGGCTCTCCGCTTGTGATGATTTGGGACGAGGCCGGCGGCTCTCCGCGCATGGCTGTTTCTCCGTCTGCGATGAATTTAACTCTGAGTCCGGGAGAAACGGCGACCCGCCGGTTGACGGTTAAAAATGTCGGTAGCGGTACTTTGGAATTTGTAACGAAAATAACGGCAGATAACATGCCCCGGGCTTTTTTTCACCAGAGTGATCTTCAATCTCTCGACGGCCAATCCTGGTGGTGCGGGTCGGAACAGCTACAGGGCTATGACAATGAATGGCTGCAATATCTGCAAACGCCCCTGCTTGACTTTTCCGCAACAGCGCATCCCCGCTTGCGATTCAAGGCATTCTGGGCGCTCCAGAGCGACGAATGCGACCAAACAGGATACGACGGCTGGGACGGCTGCAATGTGTGGATTTCCGAAAACGGTGGAACAACTTTTGAACTGCTGCAGCCCGTGCAACCGGCTTATACTTGTACAAGCTTGTATGGTTTTGGAGAAACATGGGGACTGGGTTTTGGCATTGGCGGATGGAGTGGAAAGAGTTCGACGTGGCAGGATGCGGTTTTCGATCTGTCCGGCCATAACAGTGCACAAACAGTCATTCGCTTCGCCTTTGCTTCGGATGATAAAAAGAGCGGCAGGGACACTCCGGAAAACACCGGCTTTTTTATTGATGATATTCAAATTACGGACGGTGGGAAAACAATTTTTTCCGATGCCGGCAACCTCAATTCTGCAATGAACGTCTCGGGCAAAGGCTCCGATCAAACACAATGGCTGACGCTTCCTTTTGCAACGGCTTCTTTAAACGCGGGTGAATTTTTAGATATTCCGGTTGAAATAAATACATCTTATCTTGCTTCCGGCAGATACGATGCCTCGATTGAAATTATAAACAATTATCGCCGCGACATGTCTAAAGTTATTCCGCTTTCCGTCAATGTCGGCAAAGCTGCACATGATGTCGGTGTCGGCAAAATGATTGCCCCCCTTTATCACTGGCCGTTGTTAATGAACTTTTCTCCCACTGTTCTTCTTAAAAATTGGGGCCGACATGATGAAGAAAATATTGTTATGCAATGCCGCATCGACGGGCCGTTGAGAGATGCAATGTCTTCTGATCAGCAAATTGCCGATGAACTGCCGGCAGGGACAAGTCTCCGCTATGCCTTCCCGACGGTTTCTCAGGCTGATAGCGGGGATTATCACCTCATTTTCAAGGCGGAAACACCCGCAGGCGATGATAATCCGGGCAATGATAAACTTGAGGCGTGGATACATGTCGCGCCGTTGATTGATGATTTTGAGCGAAAAAGCACTCTCTGGGATTATGGTCAGGGGTGGGGTACCACGGATCATTTCACCGGCGGTTATAAAAGCAAATATGCGATGCATGTCAATTCCGGGGAAAGATATTCTGATAATATGGATAACAGTCTGACGCTGCTTCACAGTTTTAATTTGTCCAATGTCGCTTTTGCTGCACTGAGTTTCCGGATACGCTATTCCATGGAAAAGGGCAAAGATTATCTTCTCATTCAGGCGGCTGATAGTAAAGAAAAATGGGTGACCTTGGATTCTCTGACAGGTACCAATTTGCGCTGGCGGCAGCATATCGTGGATTTGACTCCATTTTGCGGTCCGGGGAACGATTCGGTTTTCGTTCATTTTCGCTTTGTTTCAAATGAGAGTCATACCTCAATCGGCCCGATGATTGATGATGTGAAAATTAATAAAGATATAACTCAAAGCCGTGCACAAAAATCAGTGCTGATCCCGCGTTCTTTCTCCTTGGAACAAAATTATCCGAATCCGTATAACCCTGTTACGACAATTGCCTATCGTATGTCTGAACCTGCCCTGGTTTCGCTGCAAATTTTTAATCTTAACGGGCAAGTCATTGCAGAGCTTGTAAACGCGGAGCAGTCTGCGGGTTTGTATAAAATTTCGTGGGATGCGCACGAAAAAGCATCCGGCATTTATATTTACCGCCTCGAAGCAGTGACGAAAAACGGCGAGAGATTTCAGGCTGCGCGGAAAATGTTATTGGTAAAATAACTGCAAAGGGATTTTGATTTGACTTTATTACAGCAAAAAAAATATTCAGCATTCATTAAAGCATTTTTCATCCTCGGGTTTTTTATTGTAAACCTTGCATTTGCAATGTCCGGCAAACTTGACCCCGCTCTTTTCTGGATTACAAAAAATCCGGCGCGGGTGAAAACAATGCAGCAGGGTCTGCAAAAGACGGCGGGTGAGCCGGTTGTTCGAACGATCGTCACTTTTCGCGGCAATGCGCATGACATCCAATCGGCAGGAGCAAAGTTGATCTCTGTGATAGGAGATGTTGCCGTCGTCGATATTCCACCAAGTAGACTGGATGCCATTGCCAACTTGCCTTCGGTTCTCTATGTGGAAGCTTCTCATTCCGATCATGCGTATCTTGATAAAAGCATTCCTGCCATTCGTGCCGACGATGCGCGCCAATCGTTCGATGTGACCGGCAGGGGGGTACTTGTCGGCATTATCGATTCGGGCATATATTGGCAACATGAAGATTTTCGTAAACCGGACGGAACAACAAGAATAAAATGTATTTTGGACCTCAGTCATCCCGGCCCGGTTCACGGGGGAACAGTTTATTCAGAAAGCGAGATTAATGACGCGCTGAATGGCATTGGTTTCATCGATGAAAAGGACGTCAGCGGCCACGGAACGCATGTTGCCGGCATTGCCGCCGCCGACGGCAGCGATAATTCCGCTTTTGGGACTTTTGCCGGAGTAGCGCCGGAAGCAGAATTGGTTATCGTAAAAGCAACGCGCGATGAAAAAGGCAGCGAGTTTCAAACAGCGGATCAGATTATTGCCCTTTCTTTTATCGATAGCGTTGCCACTGCCCTGGGTATGCCTTATGTTGTAAATCTCAGTTTTGGCGGTCATTTTGGTGCGCACGACGGGACGACGACTGTTGAGCGGGTCATCGACCGCTTGGTCGGGCCGGGTATTCCCGGCAAAGCCATTGTCACTGTTTGTGGAAATGACCGCGAGGATAATATTCACGCAGGTGCCCAATTCAGCGGCAGCAAGACGACTGCTGAAATTACTTTTGAAATTAGTGAATATACGGCACAGGGAGGCAGTGATAACGACAAGGTGCAGTTGGACGGATGGTATGACGGCAAGGAAAAAGTGACTGTTACCCTTTATTCTCCTTCCGGGAAAAAGATCGGTCCCGTCAATTTCGGCAACTATGTTGATACGAAAACAGCCGAAGGAGCTGTTTACATCTGGAATGGATTTTACGAAAACGGGAAATATCTGAGTCCCGGTGTCAATCCTTTCAATAACAGCAATGAAATGTTTATCCAGATTTCGGATGAGCAAGCTTATCGACCGCCGGCTGAAGGAACCTGGAAACTGTATCTTGCCGGCACGGGCGGGAAAATAGATTTTTGGGAATCAACGGCTACGATGCCGTTTGCTTTCTTGCAGGGCAATATCGAAACCGGCAAAGTTTCAACGCCGGGCACGGCTTATAATTCCATTACTGCCGCGGCTTTTGTAACCAAAAAATTCTGGAATGATATTGACGGCAATCACCTGACTATTGACAGCGCGGGACAATTAAAAGTCGGCGATATTGCCTCATTTTCAAGCCCCGGGCCGACACGAGATGGTCGAACCAAACCGGAAATTGCGGCTCCGGGACAGATGATCGCTGCTTCGCTTTCTCTGGATGCATTGCCGCCGGAACCGGCAAGTATTTTCCTCTCTGGGTCCGGTGAATTTCCAAATGCTTTTATTATGCCACAGGAACTCCAGGCTCTTTCCGGTGGAACAAGCATGGCTGCGCCGCATGTCGCCGGAGTTATCGCCTTGTTGTTTCAAAAATACCCACAGGCTACAGCGCTGCAAATCCGGGATATGTTGACGGAATCCGCAGAGGTCGATCGTTTTACGGAAACCATCCCCAACAATGACTGGGGCTGGGGAAAGCTGGATGCTTACGCTGCGCTCAATGAAACGCCGAATGTCGAATCTCCAACCGACTATCGCTTTCTTCAGGCGTTTCCGAATCCCTTTATCACTAATACAACCATCGAGTTTGAATTGCCTGTCACGCCTACTGTTGACGTGACGACCATAAGGATTTTTAATGTTCTTGGCCAACAGGTGCGTGAACTGCTTTCCGAGGTGCGCTCTGCAAGCAAACAAAAGGTGTTTTGGGATGGTCGGGATAATAATGGTTTCCCTGTAAGCTCGGGCATTTATTTTATCGATTTCCGATCCGGGAATCACCATGAAGTGAAAAAGCTGGCATTTTTGGGCGGGAAAAAGTAGTATTCTGATTTTAATGTAACAGATGGCAGCTATTTGGGTTTTTGCCCGAATAGCGGGTATCAAATCTAAACTAACCGGAGGAATAAAAAATGGGATCATTATGGGAAGATATTCGTGACGGCATTCGTGACGGTATTGAACTTGTTGTCGATAAAACAGAAGAATACAGCAAAATCGGCAAAATAAAAGTCGATATTATCGGCATTAAAAGAAACATTGAAAAAGGCTTTTCCGAGCTTGGCGGCCGAACGTACGAGATTCTGAAAGAGAACAAGAAAAAGAATGTCGGGTCCGATGCGGATGTCAAGCGTCTTGTCGATGAGCTGATGGAACTGGAGAAAAGCCTCGACGACAAGAAAAACGAAATCATTAAAGTCAGGGAAGAAAAAGAAAAAGAACGTCGTGAACGCGAAGAATCCCGAAAGAAAACGGCGGAAGAAACCGAGGCAGGTGAGGATGTTCCGCCCGCAGATTCTCCGGTTGAGGATGCCGAGGTTATCACGGAGAAAAAAGATAAAGAGTGAAAAAGGGCGTTTTGGTTAAAAGGAAAATTCTGGCTGTTGCGTTGCTTGTTCTGTTTGCCGGATGTGCCGGTCGTAAAGAAATGGCTGTTATCAAAATTCCGCGACAGCTTTCACTGGACACGGGGACGGTACAGCGAATTCATCTGCGCCGCAGTGCGGATATTTCAAAGCCCATACCGCTGTTGAGCGTAACCGCTGTCGGTGATCTGATGATGAGTTCCTGGATAATCAACGTCGTTCGCCAGAAAGGCGTTGATTATCCATTCGACAGCACGCGCGCGCTACTCAAAAGTTCTGATTTTGCCATTGCTAACCTGGAGGCACCTCTGAGTGATTCGGGTGTACCGTTTGAAGGGAAAAAATTCACTTTCAAAGTTCCACCGGAATTTGCAGCAGGAATAAAAAACGCGGGCATCGATGTCCTCAATCTGGCGAATAATCATATTCTCGATTTTGGCAGCGAAGGGCTAAGAAATACAATATCTACTCTCGATTCGATGCAACTCTATCACATCGGCGCCGGAGTCGATGGCAACAGCGCATGTGCTCCAACCATAGTCGATTATTTCGGAATCAGGATCGCTTTTCTCGGTTTTTCAATGACGTTTCCAAAAGAATTCTGGGCAAGCGACACGACGTGCGGAACATGCTATCCTTATGAAAGAAAGTTCCAGCGGCTTGTGCAGCAATGTGAGCAGGATGCCGATCTGACAATCGTCAGTTTTCATTGGGGGGCGGAAAAAAGAACAACTCCGAAGGAGTACCAGATTTATTATGCGCACAAAGCCATTGATTTGGGCGCAGATTTAGTGCTCGGACATCATCCGCATGTCTTACAGGGTTTGGAACTCTACAAGAACAGGCTCATTGCTTACAGTCTCGGCAATTATGTTTTTGCTTCATACAGCGAGGATGCACGCGACAGTATTGTTTTGCAGGCCCTGATTACCCCGAATGGGCTGCTTTCTGCGCGTGCCCGGCCTGTTTCCGTCTATAATGCAGATGTCGATTTTCAACCTCATTTACTCTACGGCAAGGAACGCAGCGCCGTGTTGCAAAGATTGAACGAGTTGTCATTTGATCTAAATAACGGCAGAAACGTTCTAAATATGGATGGCTTTATTTTGCCCAATAAATTGGTTTGGCGTGAGGAGCAGCACACCGAGGTTGCGGGGGAAAAGTGATATGCCTTACGATGTCAGAGAAACATTGTGGGGATGACTGTAAGGCTTTTAACTCGATTACTCACGACTGAGGCTTTTGCGAGTCCATCTTGATTTTTATTGCATTGTTTTTAAAGAAATGCTATATTTTATTAATAATCGAGGGAATTAACATGAATAGCATAGCCGAAATATTAGAACGCGAGCTTGAAGATGCATTTGAAGTGAAAAACAAAGAATCACTTCATCGCTATGTTGTTTTTCTGGCGGAAAATATCGTCCGAAAAAGTACATACGACCAAAACATAGCCGAGTTTCGCAGCGACATCAAAGTCCTTGCCGAAACAATGAAGCTGGGATTTGAATCTGTGGATAAACGTTTTGAAACTGTTGAGAAGCGTTTTGAATCTATTGACAAGCGTTTTGAGGACATGTACAGGTACATGGATAAACGCTTTGAAGATATGAATAAACGTTTTACCATGATGTTTACTTTTATGAATATCGGTTTCAGTATTCTCATTATTATTACCATTCTTTTCAAGTTTTTACAATAGTTTTACAACATACCTTTACTAAAGCTCCCCCAGCCTTCGCTGATATTGTCGATTACCGAAACAGCAATGAAAACATGAAATAAACAGGGCACAGCGCGTAGCTTTAGTAAAGCTACAAGAAAAAATCATTTCTTGAGGGGATTCCTGTGAACAAAATAAACGAACCTGCCCGGGAAGGTTTTCTCTATAAAATATGGCTGGATCGGGCTTTTGGGGAACTGTTGGCCACTGTAGATGGACGAAAAATCGAAATCCGTGAAAAGGGCGTGCGAAATTTCGATGCCGGGCCGGATTTCCTCAACGCGCTTATTCTTTTAGATGGAGGCATACTCCGCGGCGACATCGAAATCCACCCCATTGCCGGAGACTGGTTTTCGCACGGCCACCATCACGATCCACGATACAATAACGTCATTTTGCATGTTGTAACCATGAGCTGCCCGCCGGACTTTCGCACCCTTCGCCAGGATGGACAAATTATACCTACCCTAAACCTTGACCAGTTTCTGGAAAAAACAGCCGAAGAACTTGAAAATGATCCCGAGTTTCATGTGGATGCTGCGCCGCCTGTGATTTGTGCTCTGAGCGCGGAAGATGATAATAAAATTACAAGAATTCTTGAGCGTGCCATCGCTGTGGCCTATGCCAGGGAAGGAGCGGATCTATTTCTTTGCGCCACCAGAGAGGAGACCTTAAAAGAAACGGAA
>JAACEJ010000698.1 GCA_011682565.1 Actinomycetota bacterium
TATAATAAGCCAAAATCAAAAAAGTCATCGGCAGGGCAATGAGCAGACCGAGCAGGCCGAGGAGTTTGCCCCAGATGGAGAGGGAGAGCAAAATCATCGCCGGACTCATGCCGGTGGTTTTGCCCTGAATTTTGGGAACAAGGAACCAGTCCTGAAACTCCTGAACAACGACATAGACAATGGCAACCAATCCGATATTCATCCAGAATCCGGTGCCGGTTTCCAATGCATGCATCAGGGCCAAAAGAATTGCAAGCGGGATGCTTAGAATTTGCAGATATGGAATCATATTTAAAAGCCCGACAAACAAGCCGAATAAAATGCCCATCGGAAGATTTATAATAGCAAAACCGATGGCAAAAAGAACGCCGACAATAGAAGCTATAGCTGCCTGGGCGCGAAAATGACGCTTCATTGCCGTATTAAAATCGTGGATAAAGTCGAGTACGGACTGACGATAAAGCGGCGGAATCAGGTCGATCCAATCTGCGCGGACTTTGTGGAAATCGATAAGCAAAAAAACGAGGTATAGCACGATAACCGCCAAGCCGATGATTCCGATAATAAAACTTGCCGTGCCGGTAATAATGCCCCACATGCCCGGCAGTAACTTTCGAAACACCGCTTCGGTGATCTTGACAAAACTTTCATTTGAAAAAAACTGCTGCACGTCCTTGTTGGCGGCGTAATCTTTGATAGCCTGCCATAAATCCGGAGGAAGCCGTTTGGATGCACTGTCGGCGAGATCGGACTCGCTCACAACTTTGGAGAGCATTCGTCCCATATTGGAAATTTCGTTGACAATGAGAGGTACCAAAATCCACACGAGCAGCGAAAGAAGAACGATGAGAAATAATAAAGTGAGCAGAACCGCCGCAACGCGAGAATGGATTTTCTTTTGCACCCACGTAACCAGAGGATTGATAAGATAGGCGAGCAGCAGGGCAACGGCAAAAGGGACTAGAACATCACTTAAATAACCCAATGCCCATATAAAACCGTATATCAAAGCCACGGTGATTCCCAGACGAACCACGCTGTCAAAAGTATAAGGTTTTTTGTCGAATAACATCATAGTTTGCCCCGTCAATTTATTTATCAATTAGCGGTAATTCGTAAAAAGTGAAAAAGCATGTCATCGTGAGGAGAGGAGCGAGAGTTTATCCCGAATTGTGGGGAAAGCGATCTTTATAAAACGGCGCGTTAGTCGACATCCGGATTGCTTCGCTTCGCTCACAATGACATTTTATGACTTTTTTCGAGTAACTCGTTTGTGCTTTGCACCAACGCTTCTTTTTTCTTTTTGGATAATTTCTTAATCTCCCGCTCCCGACGCATCGCAGCACTTTGCGACGAATGAACTTCAAAATAAGCCAAGTGAACCGGACGCCTGGAGCGCGTGTAACGCGCACCGCCGGCCATTTCGCCGTTATGCATTTGCAGTCGTTTTTCAATATCCCGCGTCATACCGGTGTAAAGGGTTGTGTCTGAGCAGCGAACAATATAGACATAAAAATGCTGCAATACTTTGCTCATCCCAACTTTTCCCGGTTCGTGCCCACCCATCTATCCCAAAGGAAATTGTGCTTTTTCACATTTGTTCCAAAAAGTGATGTCGTGTAATTTTTGCAACAACTCCTGTCAGCATGAGCATCCCGATCAGATTCGGGATGGCCATGATTGCGTTTGCTGCATCCCCCACGTACCAGACAATATTCAGGTATTTTCCGGTTAACAATGCTCCGGCAAAAAGCAAACTAATATAAACCAGGCGATAAGAAAGCTTGGAGCGAACACCCCAGATGTATTCGATGGATTGTTCTCCGTAATAAGCCCAGCCGATCAGGGTTGTATAACCAAACAAGAATGAAGCAATGGCAATAATAATCCCACCCCGCGGAATGACGGTGTTGAATGCTTCTGCGGTCAGGGCGGTACTCGACAGGCCGCCCTGGGTAAGATCATAGCCGATTTTGGCGGCAAAAGCCTGTATTTCGGCAGGAAGCTGAAGGACTTGCGTTCCTCCCAGTCTTGCACCTTCGTGTAACAATTCCACACCGGCAGCAGGTGTCAACATCCAGACGCCGGTGAGGACAATGGTCAGTGTTGTGAGGGTGTTGACAAGAATTGTGTCGATAAAGACGCCGGTCATGGCAATCAAACCGTTGTAGGTCGGATCGGGTGATTTTGCCGCGCTTTGCGCAATAGCTGCAGAACCCAATCCCGCTTCGTTGGAAAGCACGCCCCTGCGTACGCCCAGGCTAATCGCTCGCTGGATTGATGTACCAATCAATGCGCCTCCGGCAGCTTTAATGGAAAAAGCGGATTTGAAAATCAGTACAAAGGCATCATCAATAAGCGTAAATCGGGAAACAAGAATAATTCCGGCGCCGATGAGATAAAGCACAATCATAGACGGCACCAGGCGTTCGGCGACCGCGCCGATTCTTTTTATCCCGCCGATAATTACCATGCCGGTGAACAGGGTCAGCACGGTTGCGCTGACGATCGTAGGAACGCCAAACTGGGTTTTAAATGCCAGCGCCATCGAGTTTGATTGCACCATGTTGCCGGTGCCGAAAAGCGCTGTAAATCCTCCACACACGGCAAATAACATACCCATAAATTTTGCTGTCGGCAAATGTTTTATACCGTACCTACAATAATACATCGGGC
>JAACEJ010000699.1 GCA_011682565.1 Actinomycetota bacterium
TCAGGGAATAAAAATAAAGGCTGTCTCTACGCTCCGGGATCAAAAGTTTTATCGCATTTTCAGTTTATTGCATAGATTTTTAAATAAGCGTTTACCTTTTTTTGCATCGAAAGCATATTATGGAAAATATTTTACCCAAATTGCACGCGATCTGCAAAAGCAGCGTTGCGATATTGTGCATATTCCAAACTTTTCGCAGTTTGTTCCCATTATCAGAAAATATAACCCGGATATTAAAATTGTCCTGCACATGCATTGCGAATGGCTCACCCAGTTAAATGCGCAGGTGATTCGCAACAGGTTGCGCCAGGTTGATCTGATCGTCGGATGCAGCGAGTACATATCAACTAAAATACGCAATAGATTCCATGAATACGCTGCAAAGTGTGTTACGGTGCATAACGGTGTTACTATTGAAGGAACAGGAGAAACTTTTAACAAAAAAGGGATTGCAAAAAACGGCACTGTTCAACTTTTGTTCGTCGGTCGGCTGACACCGGAGAAAGGAGTGCATGTGCTCATCGATGCGTGCGAAATCCTTAGTAAAAAGCAAGTTGATTTGCAGTGTAATATTATCGGGCCGGAAGCTGTAACCCCCAAAGAGTTTATCGTTAACTTTAATCATAATAACAGCGTTGCCGATTTGGACAGCTATTACGAAAAGAGCTATCTCTCGATCCTGAAAGAACGGGTTGAAACCCGGCATGTGCAAGGAGTTAACTTTGTTGGCCTGGTGCCGCATCAGCAAATCCGTCCGTACTATGAAAAGGCTGATGTTCTTGTTAATCCATCTTTCAGCGAATCCTTCGGCATGAGCCTGGTAGAGGCAATGGCAAGCTCTGTTCCGGTTGTGGCTACGCAAGTGGGGGGGATGACAGAGATTGTCGATGATGAGATTACCGGGAAAACCGTGAAACCCGGTGACGCAGATGAACTTGCCGGGGCAATTTATGCCATTGCATCGGATAAAAAGAAAGCCCTGGAAATGGGAAAAGCGGGGCGGGAAAAAGCAGTGAAGCTTTTCTCCTGGGATGTAATTGCCGGAAAACTTTATCAATATTATAACGGGATTTTAGCCGCACATGTATAGTTTTTTTTCAAAAGCTCCGTTTTTGCATTTTTCTCAATTTTTATTGAATAAAAGAACCGGCGCCCGTGATAACCCGGCTTTAAAAGATTCGGCCATTATTTTTGCGCCGCATCCGGATGATGAAACACTGGGGTGCGGCGGGACGATTATTAAAAAAATACACGCAGGCGCTAATGTACAACTCGTTTTTATGACGGACGGGCGCAATTCACATCGGCATTTGATGCCTGCCGGGGAACTGGTTGCAAAGCGGAAACAGGAAGCAATTGCCGCCGCTCGGGTGCTTGGACTGGATGAGTCAAACCTTTTCTTTTTAGGTTTTAAGGATGCAAAACTAGAGTCTTTGATCCGGACTGCAATTCCAAAAGTTGTAGATATATTAAAATCTACTCAGCTGAAGCAAGTGTATTTGCCATATATACATGAAACGCCGGCGGATCACATTGCAACCAGAACGATCGTTTTGGAAAGCCTGGCTCAATTCGACCAAAATTTTGATGTTTTTGAGTATCCGATATGGTTTTGGAGTCACTGGCCCTGGATGCATCCTCAATTTGGCAGCCGACGCGAAATCCTTTCAATTATTAAAAACAGCTTGTCGGCCGAGTGGCATTTGCATAAGGATTTCAACTGTTCGCTTGACATTTCACAGGTAATTGAAAAAAAACGGGCTGCATTGGAAAAATACCAATCACAGATGACTCGTCTTGTTCCCGATGAAAAGTGGCTGACTTTGGCGGATATATCCGATGGAGAATTTTTGCAATGTTTTTTTCAGGAATATGAATATTTCTATCAATACAAGATGAATAAGAAAATGGATACCTGATGTTTGCTGTAGTTTTAGAATCTTTGAACTTTAGGAGAAGCCTGATTTGAACAAATTGATCAAAAAAAAATCCATAGATTTTACCCGTAGGAATTTTATGCGAACTACAGCGCTCGGCGCTGCTGCTGTTCTTACCGGGTGTAGCCGGGTGCAGTTGAATGATCCTTTGGTCCGGATCAACCACTTGCCAAGGAAATTTGCGCGCCGCTGTGGCTCATTCACAGCAAATGTGTGTGGCCTTTTATCGGAACATGCTGAGAATGTAAAATATAAACTGAACGACGACGATTGGAAACCTGTCCGGCAAAAGGGACCGCGCGTACCGCCGCCGAATTTTACCCTTGAAATCAATGCTAAAGACCTGAATGCCGGGAAGAATCGATTAGAGATTTCCACCCATGCTCCTGGACACGAACCGGTAATGATCGGGAGAGAATTTGAGTATGACCCCGGTCCGATTCATCTGCCGGTTGTTCGCGATTGGGCTCAAGGTGATCTGGATGTGCAGGATGGCTATTGGAAAGTCGTTGAAAAAAAAGGTGTTCATCGTGTCCGCCTAAAGAGGGGTTTTGAAAATTATGACCGGATTGTTGTCGTTACCGGTGCATTCCCGCAGGGACGCCGTGTGGAAACGGATTTGATTTTTCGCAGGAATGAGGGAAATCCATTTGGATTCGGTATCCTGCCGCTTTGGGGCGGGCGACCTGATGATGAGGGCGTCACACCAAGTCGCGGTTGGGATTTCAGTTGTGCTT
>JAACEJ010000700.1 GCA_011682565.1 Actinomycetota bacterium
AGCTTCGTCAAAAGGTTTAATCATGCCCATCTCAACAGCCTCACGGATATAGCGGGACACAGCCGCTTTGTTTTTCTCTTCAACCCCAAAACGTTCTCGCAACGATCCGTTGGTCAGATAATCCCGCATTACCCACTTCAGGCAGGCGTGCAGGTAACAGGCTCGCACTCTATCCGCCTTGTCCATCTCGCTCAGTGGGCGATGGGCAAAAAGTACTGTCCGGGTAAACCCATCCGGAACCTCGAAAATAGGGGCGGGAAGTTGGAACAATTCAACCTGAAATATTACTTTATCGATACCGCTGCCCCGTTCCTCACAAATCCGAAACCGGCGCATTAATGAGGCCAGGGATTCATTCCGTGATTTTGGTGGGGTATCAACAAAACGCATCGGGTCAACCAGCGGCTCACCGGGATTGGTAATCTCGATGCGGTCATCAAAAATTTCTACCATCGGCCCGGCACCGGTAACAAAAAAATCCTGATGAATAAGCGCATTGGCGACCAACTCCCGGACAGCCGGCTCCGGAAACATGGGTATACTCTTGCGCAATGCCTGCCCAATCACTTCATTGACAGGTACCAGTGTCATAATATAACGGATTATTTCCTCAAATCCGCAGGCATAGCCTCTGCTGTTGTTATGTTCACGCCGGGTTTCCATCCTGCCCTTTCCTCTGTATTGGATAACCCGTATGGATTTTCGTTTCAGAGCCGGAAAATCTTCCAGTTTTTTGGCAAAAAGGATGGCTCCCTGATTGGTAATATCCCATTCACCGGCCGGTCCTGATTGAATAAGGCCGTCCTCTTTCAGGCAGTCCAGGATAGCTGTCCTGCCATCCGGCAAAGGGAGTTCCAGAAGATCAAAATAAGCTGGATAATCAAGAACCCTCAAGACATCTTCAGTGGCAACGTGCTCGCTTGCAATACCGTATTCAAACGGCGTTTGATCGAAGACCCGCCACAGCTCCCGTTCCTTTTCCGGATGTTCTTTCAGCTTCTTCTTGTACGAACCGACCCGGATAAACTCCTGATTCATAAACCGCACCGGATGACGAAACGCAGCACCGATTTCCAGTAACACCACTGGTTTTTCATCGATCGGGAATTCAAAGAAACGAAAGTTGATTTTGGGGGTCAGCAGCCGCAACAGCCAGTTTTCCAACTCTTCATCACCGACTTTGGTGGCAGCAGGGTGAAACGCGGTACCGATAATATCATGGCTTGTATTATCTATGCCCCAGACCAGATAGGCGTTGACCTTGCCCAGAAGTGCAGCCGAGTTGGCAAGAGCGGAGATGTATTCGCCGATCATTTCAGGATTTGCATTATTGTGCTTGAACTCCACCCATTCCGCTTCTTTGGGAAGGGAGATGAGTTCCTGCAGCAGGCTGCGCAGGTATTCCGGGTTGCTGGTCAATGTCATGGATGAGTTGCCTTATATTTTTATTTTGCCGGTGACTGCATTAGAGATAATCGTTTGTTTAAATTCATTTAAGTGGGACATTTCTTTTTGAACTATTTTGATGAGAAGATCATATTTTGAATTAATACCATTGGCGTATTCAACAATCGATAGCTGTTCGTTTATAGGTGGCAAAGCAATTGGAAAATTCCCAAGTTTGGTTCGGTTTGTTGATGCAAGGTTTGTTGTTTTGTTAGCGGTGTGGGTAAAATACCTACGTCCATAATCCACTCCTGTTGCCAAAGAAATAAAATATTCAGAAGCTATGTTCTGTTTGACCCGAATCGCAAATATGTGATTTTGGTGAATACAATTTTCGATTTCTCCAGTCCAGACATTACCTCGACCCAGCTTGTCTATATCCCCTCCCTCAGTGACAAGGATATCTCCAACCCTAACGAGGTATTGTGTAATGATTCTTCTCGGTAATTGTAATTCTGCAACATCATCCAGTTTAAAGTACCCATCTTGCACGTTTGCAACACGAAGATAAGGAACAGAGATCAATGTATTTTCAGAATAAAGCTTTCCAAGTGTTATACCACTCTGAACTTCACTGAAATATTTTAGCTTTTTAACCTCCCAATGCGCAGGAATTTCCCCAATCCATCCCACACCGCTGTCACGCATGGGCGCATCGGGATTCATCCCCCTGGTTACGGCCTGATTGATCAGGATGGCTTTCTGCTCTTTGAGCAGTTCAATCAGACGCTGCTTTTTGGCAACAGCCTTGTCGATTTCAGCGGTCTTTTGATCGAGGAAGTTGGCTATGCGGTCTTGAATTTTTTTCTCTGGTATCGGTATAGGAATATGTTTGAAGTCTTCATAGTGCATGTCCCACTGACCGACACGTACACCGTAGGAAAGAGCATTATAAATGCCGATGTAGGGTTTTGAACGTAACAAATAATGCAGAAATTTAGGGTAGACACGCTCTGTATCTACTCGGCATGTTATGTAAGCAGGGCTAACGAGGCCATAATGATCACTAACCCCCATAGATCCTTGCCAAGCCTTCATCTTGTTAACGACTAAATCACCTTTGTCTACAACTTTGTACCCAGACGTGTCGAGCGAAGTTGCATTGTGGTTGTCATCTCGAGAATCTTTAATAATAACCCCATGTTCTCGATAAACTGAGAGTACTTGCAGGTCAGGCTGATTTTTTTCACTTTTTAGTTGTGTTACAGCTCGGATACTTTTTATTG
>JAACEJ010000701.1 GCA_011682565.1 Actinomycetota bacterium
ATATCAATTCCAGGCATGACCTGGATAATTTTGGATCTTCAACGAAACGAGTGAGTGAAAAAAGATATAACTATTTTGTCTTTTCTCATTGCGAATTGCAAAAATATTTGTATTATTAAGATGAAGAGAGAATAAACCTAATAAATGGAGGTAGCATGATCATAGAAATTGAGCAGTTGACGATTCGAGCTTTGATGGAGCGAAGCTTTTCACTTTATGAAAGCCTTCCCGCTCTTGGCTATGTTGGCGACCTTCCCAGGAGTTATTCTGAAATTCGCAATGATGTGCAAAAGTTGGCGACCCACTTGCTGGATCGCGGAGTAAAAAAAGGTGACAAAGTTGCAATCCTGGGAGAGAACAGTCCGAACTGGGCTGTTGCTTATCTCGCAGTCGTCTATCTCGGCGCGGTGGCCGTACCTGTTTTGCCCGGTTTTACGGATTCGGACACGCGGCACATTATTCGTAATTCCGGCGCAGTTGTGATCTTTGTTTCACAAAATCAGAGAGCCAAAATTGAAGAATTGGCAAAGTCGGCGTTGCATACAATCTATTCGCTGGAAGATTTTTCCACACAAAATTTGAAAAAAGATAGCCTGAAAGCTTTGGAAAAAACTATCCAGTCTCTCATCCGCAAAAAAGGCGAAGAACCCTCTGCAGAAGAAATCCTGAATCAATTTCCTGAACCGGAGCCCGACGACCTGGCGGCAATCATCTATACCTCGGGGACAACCGGTCATTCCAAAGGGGTTATGCTGACACACAAAAATATCGCCTCAAATGTCGTTAACAGTATCGAAAAGTTTCCCATCGACCATCGGGATCGGTTTCTCTCCATCCTGCCCCTGGCGCACACATTCGAGTGCACCGGCGGGATGCTTTGTCCGCTCTGTGTAGGAGTGACCATTTTTTACATGCGCGGTTTACCCACGCCGCAGAAGCTTCTCTCTGCTATGGAAACCGTTCGTCCTACTGCGGTTCTTGCCGTTCCCCTGGTTATAGATAAAATTTACAGAAAAAAAGTTTTACCGACATTGCAGGGCAACAAGGTTGTTGCTGCTCTTTACAGCAAACCATTTTTCAGAAAAAACCTGCACAAGCTTGCCGGACGTAAACTCAAAAAATCGCTTGGCGGAAAATTGCGTTTCTTTATGTTCGGCGGTGCACCTTTGAATGAGGACGTCGAGCGTTTCCTGCAGGAAGCGGGAATCCAATATTCCACCGGCTATGGGATGACGGAAACTTCACCTATTATAACGATTAATCCATTAGGAAAGGCAAAAACCGGCTCCTGCGGCCAGGCCATTCCCGGCATAGAGATTAAAATTCATGTTACCAATGAGCAGACAGGCGAAGGTGAAATCCTTATCCGTGGTGACAGTGTCATGGCCGGTTATTATAACAATGAAGACGCAACAAAAAAAGTTCTGCTAACCGATGGCTGGTTAAAGACGGGTGATCTCGGTTACCTCGATTCAGAGGGCTTTCTTTTTATTAAAGGACGCTCGAAAAATGTTATCCTCGGGCCTTCCGGGGAAAATATTTATCCGGAAATTATTGAACAGGAAATTTCAACAAGTCCTTATGTCCAGGAAGTCATCGTTTACCAGAGTGAAGGAAAACTCGTAGCCAAAGCATACATGGATTCGGATGTTCTGGATCAGGAACTGGAAGGCAAGGGAATTGATGGAGCACAAACCAAAGAGTTCATCGCAGAGCTTTTGGAGCAGATAAGAAAACAAGTCAACGAACGTTTGCCGCAATTTTCACGCATCAGCAAAATCACCGACCACCCCGATCCGTTTGAAAAAACGCCGACAAATAAAGTAAAGCGATATTTATATACGTCTCAATCCGGCGCATAAGCATTTTTTCAGTAACACCCGCCCCGCTGCACGGAGACAATTCTCGTTGCAGCGGATAAAACGTTTAGTGACTCGTTTATGAGTAATTCGTAAAAAGTCGAAAAGCATGTCATCGCGAGGAGCGGAGCGACAGTTTACCCCGATTATCGGGGAAGCGATCTTTATAAAACAGCACGTCAGTCGACATCCAGATTGCTTCGCTTCGCTCGCAATGACATTTTGGGACTTTTTAAAGTTCTCATTTATCTCTGATTGTTACTTAAAGGGCTGCCTGACAATCGTTTTCCAGTTTTCAGGTGCTGCTTTGCGGATGTCACTCAAGTAAATTTCGTGATGCTTGCCGAAGAGTTGGTTCCCCCGATCTTTGATAAAGTTGTGCAATTTTTCGATAGTTGGCCCTTCTTCGGAAAATGGGCCGATGTGCATTATTTGCGCGGCTTGTCCTTCTGCAAATTTTTCAAAACGGACATGCTGCAACGCAGCTAATGCCTTTTTCTCTCTAACCAATTCCAGCGCATTGTTGACAATTTCCGCTGTTAGAAATTCAGGCTGCATGATGAGAAGCGTCCATTTCCACATGTCCTTGTTTTCCATACTGAACTGAGACATATCGTCGGTCCACCATAACCCCTCCAAAGGAAGAACAGCATAGTCAATTCCCGTCTCACTCTTTTTGATCATGAATTTCAACGTGTAGGAAACGCTGAATAAAGCTTCGACCGCATTTTGAAATTGCACAGACGTATTTGGATCGCCTTTGCCGTCGATCATTAAAAAGTTCATCTCGGGCACCTGAACAATTTCCG
>JAACEJ010000702.1 GCA_011682565.1 Actinomycetota bacterium
TTTTGCGGTATGGAATTGTTTGTTTTTCATTGTTACTTGCTCGGGCGCGACATTGAAATGTTCGGCAACAACTGCAAAAAGTTTTTCTTTTGCCTTGTCCGCTGCGCGTTTTATTGTTGGGGAGATTGAAGCCGCTGTCGTGCTGCCACCGCTGTTTGGCGCCCAGGGATAATCGCTTTCTCCTATGAGCGGCGTGACATCATTGACGCCGATTCCCAGTTCCTCCGCTACGATCTCAGCGACGATCGTCCATGTGCCGACACCAATATCCTGGGTACCGATTTTCACTTCAACCGAACCATCCGGGTAAATCGAGACAATGGCTTGTGTTTTTTTGTTACCGCCGCCGCCCCAGCGACCGGCACCAACGCCAACTCCGCGTACTTTAATGCCTTTGCCGCTGCCGCTTGGTTTGCGTTTTTTCCAGCCAAACTTTTCCGCGCCAATCCTGAACTCTTTTTGCCGCGTTTGGTTGGGATCGTTTTTCAGACGAAGTTCCAGGGGATCCATCCCCAATTCATCTGCCAGTTCGTCCATTATGGATTCCATTGCAAAGTTGGCTTGAGGATGTCCCGGTGCGCGCATCGGTGCTCCCGGCCCGGCATTGATGTGCACGTCAACATGATTGACCTTGTAATTCGGGAAATGGTAAATGTAGGGCTGCGGAACACCTGCACCGCCGCCTATGCCGCCGGTGCCGTAAGATTCCATCTGAAAGGCTGTCAATGTGCCGTCTTTCTTAGCACCGATTTTAATTTTCTGGATAGAGGACGGCCGGTTCCCCACGGCCAGCATTTCTTCCTCCCGGTCAAGCATTAACTTGACCGGCGCGTTTGCTTTTTTGGCCAATTTAATGGCGATCAAATTATAACTTTTCGGGCCGAATTTACTGCCGAATCCGCCGCCCATATTATGGGTGATGACATGGATTTTATTTTCGGGAATGTCTAACGCCTTTGCCGTACCGCTGCGAACGCCGTGGACACCCTGGGTGGAATCCCAAAGATAGAGTTCATCGCCTTTCCATTTGGCCACACAGCCATGTGTTTCAAAGGGGGTATGAACCTGTACGACCATACGATATGTTCGTTCAAGGACGACATCCGCTTCCTGGAAGCCTTTTTCGACATCCCCCTCGGAACGGTTCCGTTTTCGCCCCAGGTTATTTTCCCTGGCAGTGAAAACCCGGGGTGCACCCGGTTTGCGCGCTTCGTCTTCATTTACAGTGAAGGGAAGGACTTTGTATTCAACATCAATCAGATCGGTGGCTTCCTGTGCAATAGCTTCGCTGACGGCAGCAACGGCCGCAACATCATCTCCGGCGAACAGCACCTCTTGTTTAATATCGGTTAAAACCGCCTTAACGCCGGGCAGCGCTTTTGCTTTGCTTGCATCAATTTTCAATATTTTCGCATGGGGGTGAGGACTTCGCAAAATTTTGCCGTAAAGCATACCGGGGAGCTGAATGTCATAAGTGAATTTTGCCTTTCCCGACACTTTTTCAGCGCCATCCACCCGGGTAACGGACTTGCCCAGATAGGTCATCTCATCAAGTTTTTTCCAACCTGCCATGAGTTCACCCTCCTCTCTTCATCGTTTTTGCAGCATCATCCACGGCTGCGAAAATATTCGGATATGTACCACAGCGACATAAAGTGCCTGAAACGCCGTGTCTGATCTCATCGCGACTTGGGGAAGGGTTTTTTCGTAAAAGAGCGACACTTGACATAAGAAAACCCGATGTACAAAATCCACACTGCAAGGCATCGTGTTTCACAAAAGCTTCCTGCAGAGGATGCAGCTTTTCATCTTTAGCCAGACCTTCTACGGTTTCTATTTTTGCACCGTCGGCATCCATGGCAAAAATGCTGCACGACAGCACGGTTTTTCCGTTCATAATGACGGTACAGGCGCCGCATTCTCCGCGGTTGCAAACTCGTTTCGTGCCGGTATAGCCCAACTGGTCGCGCATCGCATCGAGCAAACTAGTTCTCGGTTCCACTTCCAGGGAATGATTTTTACCATTTACCTGCATGGAAATTTTAACCTTGCCGGGACCGTGTACCGTAGAGCCATGAGGGCCTGCCTGGCTTCCTACACCTTTTGCAAAAGATGAAGTAACGGCAGCCGTGCCGACAATTCCGCCGCCAAATCCTTTGATAAAATTCCGCCGGGAAATACCGGTTTTTTGATTCTTGTTTTTCATAGACATACTCCCGCTGGTTTATTGAAAACGAATTGCAAATATCAAATTGAGAAGAGTAAGCGCTTGCCTGTAAGATTGGTTAGAATGGTGCCAAAAATGAGAATATGAATTGTGAAAAAATTGATATTTTCAAGAATATAAAAGATCAGCTATTCTTTGTCAAGGTGTTTTTAGAGATATTATCCCCAGCTCTGTAACTGCCGTAAAATAAGACGCCATTGTGGTTTTTGTGAATATCTCTTTGGAAATATGGCTGTTAGCCTTTACTTTTATTGAAATACAATTAATCTATTTTAAACGAGAGAATCCTTAACAAGGGAGGCATTATGCGTCGCTTTTCAATTCTTCCGGCAATTGTTTTAATTTTGTTCATTGGTTTAAATATTGCCAGTGCTGAAAAAGCAAGCATCACGGTCAAAGGAATGACGTGTGATGAATGTGTGAATAAAATAACTACTCGATGGTGTCAGTGCGGTAAATGTCAGTCTTGAAAAAGGAATGGCTTCCGTTGCGTTTGATGCGCAAAAAACTTCGGTTGAAAAATTGGAAACAGCTATTGCTGCTGTGGGTTACAGTACGGGAAATGTCAAAGCGCAGAATCCGCACAAATGCGGGGACAAGCATGAGGTGAAAGACGCAGATGGGAAAAAATGTTGCAAAGCGAAAGCTAAAAAAAACTGCAGCGGGAAAAAGTGAACTAGATGAGTAATTCGTAAAAAGTTGAAAAGCATGTCATCGTGAGTAACGGAGCGGCAAAGCGATCCTTAAAAAATTCCACCTCAGTCGACATCAGGATTGCTTCGCTTCGCTCGCAATGACATTTTGTTAATGAAATGAGGCTGTCCGGCCTCATTTCATTTTATACTTTTGTAATTTATAACGCAAATGCCTTTCACTCATGCTCAGCAGTTTAGCCGCTTTGGTCTGTACACCATCTGATTTTTGCAATGCCTCGCGAATCAAACGTTTTTCAATTTTTGTGCAATTAAGCTTTTTGGTCTTTACCTGCTCCATTTCTCCAGCCAATGCAAAGCCGCATTGGGAATGCCCTCATGCCCGCCTTCAAAAATCGTGACTCTGGCATTATGGCTTTCTCGTCTGAAAAGGACTTTTTTCTCACCGTAATAGCGATCAAAAAAAACATCCTTCAGAGAGGGAGGAACCTCTTGCTTTTCTACAAAAAATTGAATCTGATTTTTTGTTAATCGGTCTTTTTCATCAGCTAAGACATTAAA
>JAACEJ010000703.1 GCA_011682565.1 Actinomycetota bacterium
ACTCATGTTGTAAATGGAAAGGATATTCCAGCAGGTCACGGAAATTAAAAACCCGCAGTTTTATGTCCCGAAAATGGCTACTTGACCTCCATTGTTTTAGATTTTTCCTTCAATCTGTAGGATTTTCCATCGAGATTGAAAATTTTTGCATGATGTAATAATCTATCAAGCAAAGCAGTGGTCATGACCTCATCGCCCAGCATTTCGTAAGCGTCTATTCTCGCCATCTTGAAGTTTCCGGCCCGGCATGCTAATCTGGGTGCATGAATAAAGAACAAAAGAACCAGAGTCGCCGCACATTCTGGGAAAACCATATCAATCGCTGGCAGCAGGCAAGCGAAATGAGCCAGACGGAGTATTGTCGCAAGAACAATCTTGCAGGTTGGTCTTTTTCGAACTGGAAAAACCGGTTCATTAGAGAGAAATCAGAATCTGATTCCCTGATTGAGCTGCCATTAAGTGTATTATCAGATTCGAACGGGAAAACGCTGTTCGAGTTTTCTATATCTGACAAAGGTCTGATCATCAAGATCTCGCCGGCACTTCTGACCTACAAAGGGGGTATTGAATTATGATATTCCCCGATATTGATAACGAAAAGATACGTATCTTCCTTAAGGTCGGTCATACAGATATGCGCAAAGCCATCAACGGCCTGGCGATAATCGCGCAGGAGAAACTTAAAGAAAATCCTCTCAGCGGAAATTTTTTCTTTTTCTGCAATCGTAGAAAAAACATAGCCAAAGCCCTGTACTGGGACCGCAACGGTTTTTGTATCTGGATGAAACGCCTGGAAAAAGATCGTTTCAAGTGGCCCTGCACGGAAGATGAATGCATGGAAATCGACAGAACGGATCTGAAGAGGTTGTTGAATGGCTTTGATATTATAAGTTCGCACAAAACGCTGAATTTTTCGCAGGTAATATAATAATTACTTGCGAAAATGATCCCGTATGATCTAAAGGCCGTATGCCTGCGCAAATTGAAGGACTGCTGAATGATATTTCAACGCTTAAAACAATTATCGCATCCAAGCAGGTAAAGATAGAAGAGCATGAGAAATATATCGAGAGCCAGCGCAACGATATAGGAGCACAGCAAGGCGAAATTCAGACTCATAAAGACGAGATTCAGCGCCTGAAAGAATTGAATAAACGTCTGAATGATGCTCTTTTCGGCCGCAGTTCTGAAAAACTAACTTCTGTGGAAACACGGCAGGGCCTGCTTTTCAATGAGGCCGAAACTTATGTGGCCGGTAATGAAGACGGAGAGAAGCAGACAAAAGTAAAAGGTCATTCGCGACGCAAAAAATCGGGCCGTAAACCACTGCCCGATTCTCTTCCCCGTATTGAGATAATGCACGACCTGTCAGAAGAAGAGAAAACAGGTCGTCATTGTATCGGTCAGGATACTTCCGAATTTCTGACTATTGTGCCGGAAAAAGTATTTGTTGAACGTCATGTTTATCCAAAATACGCATTGGAAGCAGGAGTGCATATTGAGGGTGAACCGGATGTAAAATCGGCGCCTCGTTTGGTCCGCCTGTTTAAGAAAAGCATCGCCTCGAACGGATTGGTTGCATACATCCTGATTGCCAAATTCTGCGACCATCTTCCCTTCTACAGGCAGGAAAAAATATTCGCCCGGCGCGATGTTGAACTTAAAAGAGCCACAATGTGTAACTGGGCCATTTACGCTGCCCGGCGCTCTGAAAGACTCCTGGAATTGATGAGCAAACATATTAAGTCCGGACCGATGGTTGCTGTTGATGAATCAAGGCTTCAGGTGCTGAACGAAACAGGCCGCAAAAACACGTCACTTTCATATATGTGGCTGATACGTGGCGGCCCGCCGGACAAACCGGCCATTCGCTATATATATCGCCCGACTCGAGAGGCCGATTTTTTAAAAGAATATCTCAAAGGATATACAGGCGTACTTATGACCGATGGATACAGCGCCTATGAGGCAGTCGCATACGCATTAAAACTAACACATGCGGGTTGCTGGGATCATGCCCGTCGAAAATTCATTCAGGCCTCTAAAGTGGCCCCTGATTCATCTGCTACGAAGGCGGCTCTTAAGCTTATCGGGCGTCTTTATCGTCTTGAAAAAAATGCAAAGGAACATGGACTTTCACCGGAAGAACTGTTGCAATTGCGACAGAAGAAATCAAAGCGACGATTGATCGCGTTTAAGAAATGGCTGCAGAAGATGGCGGCGATAACACCCCCGGAGCTGGAACTGGGGAAGGCCATTAACTACACGCTGAATCAATGGGATAAATTCAATCAATATCTGGATAATCCAGAAATACACATAAGCAATATTCTGGTCGAAAATGCTGTACGGCCCTTCGCAATAGGCCGCAAAAATTGGCTCTTCTCCGGTAGTCCGCGTGGTGCTGGTGCAAGTGCTGCCATATACAGTCTCATTGAAACTGCGAAAGCCAATGGCCATGAGCCTTACTGGTATTTGCGCTATCTGTTTGATAAATTGCCCCATGCTGATAGTGATGGTAAATTGCGAGAATTATTGCCCTTCAATCTGACCCCTGAATATATTCAGGGTTTCTATAATACCCCGGAATCGAATCCTGAAACTTAAAAATTCCGCCTCACAGGCTTGATTGAAATCGGAGATGGTGAGAATAGACGCTTAC
>JAACEJ010000704.1 GCA_011682565.1 Actinomycetota bacterium
TTTTTTACCACCTAAAATTTGGCAGAGCCCCATGGGAGGGCAGGATCCTGCCCTCCCATGGGGCTGGTTCGATTTCATGATTTATTTCTCCGGTTTTTCAATGTTTCAGCCAACCTGTAGCTATCCCAGGAACAATCTATGATATGGGCTCTGTGTGTCACTCGGTCTAACAGGGCTGCTGTGAGGGATGGGTCACCAAATATTTGGGTCCAATCACCAAAGCCCTTGTTGGTTGTTATAATTACCGGTTTACGTTCATGTCGTTCGGCTAAAACCTGGAAAAGCAGTTCTGCTCCTTGTTTGGAAAAGGGCACATAGCCCAGTTCATCAATGATCAAAACGCCATAGTTAAAATATCGTTTTATTAATGCCCTTAATTTTTTATCATCACGGGCTTCAGTCAGTTCGTTCACTAGGCCACACCCTGTGATAAATTTTGTCCGGACACCCTGATCACAAGCTTCAATGCCTATAGCTGTTGCAAGATGGGTTTTGCCGGTACCGCTTTTACCAAGGAATATTATATTTTTGTTCTGTTTTATGTAGCTTCCGTTTGCAAGATCATTTATGAAACGTGCATCCAAATCCGGCGCTGCATCAAATTCAAATGTATCAAGCGGTTTATGCAGAGGGAACGACGCTTCCCTGATTCTTCTTTTCCTTCCGTTCTCTTTGCGAACCTGGACTTCTGCTTGTATTAAATTTAATAAAAATTCATCATAACCCGACTTGCTTTCCAGAGCCTGACGATGGATATGTTCAAGATTTTTCATAATTGTGGACAGCTTCAAAAAATGTAAATCCTCCTGGAGCATTGCCGTCATGGCTGCATTCATATGGCACCTCCAATCTGGTTGTAAACAGAGACATCCGGTGTTGGAAGAATCTCCCAGTTTGGAAGGCTGCTAAAACAGGTGGGCTGTTCTAATGAATTCATTAATATTTGAAAGACGGCATTGCTGCAACTCACATTTGCTTTCAATGCTTTTTCAATTGCAGCTTGGATATCCTGGGGATTATATTTTTTATGAAGTGATAGGACCAGAATAAAATCCTTTATTCCCTTTGTCTCGCCTTTACTTGCACAAAAACGGGCAAGCAATTGTTCGTAGCTGGAAGGCCAGGTCTTCCTCCACTGTTTTATCGGACGGGCACTTGCAAATGCTCTGGGGCGCTGTCCGATAAGCTCCAGATAGTGGGTTGGATCAAGACTCCATTGGTTATTATTATAAAGCCTTGGATGTGATGCTATTTTTTTATTGCCATAATAAAGATCAATCCCATCAACCTTTAAAACTGCCCGGATTTTCAGGTATGCATACTGTGTCGGTACTGAATAACGGTTCTTATCAATTATTACAGTGGAGTATTTATCTGACTTTCCATTTGCCGTTTGGGTATTGCTAAATTCTATATCTGGGAGGCCAAGCAGATGATGCTTTTCCTGCTCATACATTTCATTTACTGAGCTTTCTTTACCACTGATACGATGGTCTCCATAGGCCTGGCACTCCTGTAACAGCATCCTGTTTAAATCCTCAAGGTTCTCGGCCTTGGGAACAGGGACCATGTAATTACGTCGTGAATATCCGACAAGGCCTTCGACTCCACCTTTTTCATGGCCTTCTCCCGGCGTGCAAAATCGGGATGTGAAATTGTAATATGCCCTGAATTTTTTAAATTCTTTTTGAAGAATGCGATCTTTACCCACAAACACTTTTTGAACCGCAGTTGTCAGATTGTCGTAAATCAAAACAGGAAAAATCCCGCCAAAATATGAAAAAGCCTGAATATGGGCATCAAATAAAGCCTGCTGCCTTTCACAGGGATAGCAGCGGACAAAATGCTTACCGGAAAATTTTGAACGTATACAGAAAAATTTAAGAACAGTTTTTATACCATCAAGGATTGCTGTGCATCTTCCCCAGTCCACTTCTGCTTCCTGACCCACCGGGGGATCTAATGGGATAAAAACCTGCCTGGCACTGATCCCTATTTTTTGCCTGGCAATTCGCACATAGCGCAGCACTGTTGAACTTGCCCCTTGGTAACCTTTTTCATTTTTGAGCCGGTTATAAATCCTGGTTCCGGTATGCCTTTGTTTTTTGGGATTATCCTTATCATTTACAAGCCATCCGTCTATCGTTCCCAGGTAAGGTCCAAGCGATGGGAATGGTTGGTTTTGCCTGGAGCTGTAACCTATGTACTCATTTTTTAACACTTTTTTAACTGTGTTCCTGGAATGGCCTGTTTCTCTTGTGATTTCTCTGATCTTTTTACCATAAACCCTGTGTGCAATCCGTATGTATTCATATTGATCCACTGTTAGCATCCTCCTCTCCTCCGATAATAGATTTGCCCTCTTGAAATCAGTATTATCAGAAGTCTATTACAGGTGGGTCAATTTTGGGTTATAATTTCTTGCTTTAATGGGTCATTTTTAGGTTATCAAAACTATCTGTACCATAAATCCCAATTCACAACTTATTGTAGCTACGCATTCTCCGGAAATAGCTGGTTCTTGGGAAAGCAACATCATTAAAATGAGCGAGGTATTGAATTGATAAAAAATAATCTTGATGAGATACCATCCTATTCAACTCCAGCCCTAAACGTACTTAACCAGTTTCATGATTGTATGGTCATAATGTTTGTTGAAG
>JAACEJ010000705.1 GCA_011682565.1 Actinomycetota bacterium
TTCGCCATCGGGACCGCGGTGGTAAAGCAGGGCGCTCATTCGCTTCAGTAGCGCATTGACGTCATCATCCCTTAGACCGATTCTTGTAAATCCAAAAATCCCACACATTTTAATTACCCGGATTCATTTTTTCTTTAGTGACAATTGGCTACACCGACCGCCTTTTTAATCCCCTAAAAGCTCCCTTTTGGCAGGCTTGATCATATAATTGCGTGTACATCTTTTCATGCTCTTGAATAAAGTTTTCATTGCGATGAAACAATTCCACATAACGCCGTCCCTCTTTGCTCAACTCCTCACACAATGCGGAAGATTCCAGGACAGCCAGCAACGCCTGCGCCATTTTTCCGGGCTCCTTGTGCGGAACCAGCAAGCCGTTAAATCCGCTGCGGATAATGTCCGGCGTTCCGCCAACATTTGTGGCAACAACCGGCGTTCCACAGCCCATGGCTTCCAAAAGCGTATTTGACATGCCTTCGTACAAGGAACTGTTTACATAAACATCAAAAGCCTGCATATATTGTTCAACTTTATCACGCGGTCCATAATATTTTATTGCATCCGCCAAATTTAATTGTTCGGCTAATGCTTTTAACTCTGCAAAATATTTTGCATTTCCTTCGTCTGCATCCGAGGCACCGATACGTCCCCCGACTATGGCCAACCGCACATTGGCGTGCTTCCGCTTTACGATCTCGATGGCCCGAAATAAAGTCGGCAAGTCCTTAACCGGCCGGAAACTGCCGACAACTGTACCGAACAGAAAAACATCTTCATCTATGCCGATCCTTGTTTTCGCTTCATTTCTGTTCTTTGGTGGATAAAATCGTTCGAGATCGATGCCGTTGTGAATAACCCTGATTTTATTCGGACCGACATGCCATTTTTTACTCATAAGCCCGGCAATATCGTTTGAAACAGTGGTTAGCTGATTCGCTTTCCAGGCCAATATTATTTCGGCCATTAACCGAAGTTGCCCTGTTTGTGCCTTTTCTGTGTCCCGTCCATGTTCGCCGTGAATAAAAACCGGTACGCGAGCCAATCGCGCAGCGAGAAAGCTGTAAAGCCATGTTCCCCAATTATGCGAGTGAACAATATCGATCTTTTGTGAGCGAAAATATTCTGCCAGCCTACGCACGACGCTCCAGTCGCGTCCCTCTCCTTTTTTAACGAGTTTAAAATGAACACCCGGAGAAAGCGCCTTTCTGCCGTTTTCATCAAAACCTGAAATTGCCACAACATGGGGAGTATAAATATTTCGATCGAGGCCGTTAACAAGTTTGATGACGCCGCCTTCCATTCCGCCAAATCCCAGCCAGCCCAAAGTGTGTAAAATATTTATTTTTCGAGTCAAGCCTTTTTCCATTCGTTAAGGTGTACTCAATTATTTGTTTTTATATGCAAAAGTAGCCCCCTAATATTATCGCAAGCAAAGCGAAGTAATCTGAATACGCGCCAGGGACCGATTTTTTAAGTTCGCCTTTCTAATTCATCATTTACGCATACGGCCAAAAATAAAGAACCACAAAGCTGCCAGCAAGGGCGCGATAAAAAACAATTTAAAGAGAAACGCATATCCTCTCATATCGTAAAGATTCAATTTCTGGAATTTTTTGAAAAACAAGGCGCCCTCACTGAAAAGCATTGGAGATTTCTGTGACCTGCCGTCCACATAGAGGCGCAAAACTTTTCCGTTAAAGGTGATGAGAAGTTCCTGCATCTCGGTATGAGCGAACACATCCCGGGCAATAAATTCAGGCTCGGTGCCGTTTTCTCCGGTTAATGGTGTATTGATGCGAAAAACAAGATTCTTCCTCTCCTGCGCCAAAGTGAAATTTCGATGATATGCATCCCGGGAAACCGTTAAAATTCGTGCCGGCCCGCTTTGCTGTGTATCTGCTGTGGCAAGAATTATATACACGCTAAACTGATTAAATGCTTTCACCCTGTTTACCAGAATCGTCACCGGTCGACTGGATTGTAGCCAATGATTCTGATCAAAATAAAAAGAATTTCTTTCCGCATTGCTCTGCCCGTTACCGCACCATTTCAAATTTGGCAATTCTTTGGCTTTATCCTTTAAAGGATTACTTGCGGTGAAATCGTACAGGCAAATAATACGCTTACAGAATATTCTTTGCCGCATATTGTTATTGAACAGTTTTCGTAACCTATAGGGCGACATGGCCGAATCCAAAACAGCGAACTTTCTTATTCTACCCTCCCATGGACGATCTCCACCTTTTTCATTTCCCACCAAAAGATCATAGTCGGGATTCCATGTTTCGAGATTCGCTGCACGATGGAGCGTCGTTGAAAAAAGCAGAAAAAGGCCCATATAGATGGAAACGGAAATAAATAACTTTTTTGCAGTAAAAAATTCTGCAATTTTATTCCTGCTCCTTTCTGCGAACAACAGGATGAAAGCGCCATATTGGAAGAAAATGATTTCCCCGAGAACAGCGCCAAAAGTGTTGGTTAAAATATCATAAAGCGAAGCGATACGTGAAGGCAGATAAAATTGCAATAATTCTATGCCGGACGACAAAGCAAACGCCAGAGCGGCAACTGATGCAACCCGGCCGTTGGCGGCTGAGTGCCCCTTCCTGGCAGTGATCTCAAGGTAAACGTTGTTCTGAGCCGCAGCACCCGCATCTTC
>JAACEJ010000706.1 GCA_011682565.1 Actinomycetota bacterium
TCCATTGAATGATGGCAAATTCTGGTTGAAAAGCGACCGCTACTTTCTCTGGGATCCGGCAGCAAATTCGATGAAAGAGGCGACGTCATTACCAAAATACTTTATCGGCACGCCGATTTCAGATGACCAATTCGTTCATGGCATTTCTTCGCTCAATTATGAAGAATTGGCGTTTGAATCGACCTATACCATTATTAATGCGGACGGGCAGGAGTTAATTAAAGATCACAGCATTTCAGACGGTGACCATTATTTCAACATCGTGCCATTGAATGATGACTATTTCCTGATCTTTTATCAAACGAATGATCAAAAGTATTATTTCCAGGTTTTTGACCACTCGTTTCAATCCGTTCTCAAAGAGGAACCGTTTCCTAAAGCAACTCAAAGTTCTGCGGACGCAACGGCTCAATTGGTTGGTTCTTATGTCGTATTTGCAATTTCCGATATCCGAAATGATGAAACAGGACAGGATATTTACGCGAGCATTTTTGATTTGCATGATATTATTTCAAAAGTAACGCATCCGTCGATTCAGCAGCAGCCCTTAACTTTTGATCTGTCAAATCCTTCTCCGAATCCAGTGAGGGCGGGCCAGAGAGTCAGTTTCAATTTGAATGTCTTAAAAAGACGTTATTTTGAAATTTCAATCTATAATATTCTCGGTCAGCAAGTAGGAGAAACAAAAAAACGATATTATCCGGAAGGGAAATATAAAATTGATTTTCCGCTTTATGATTTTGCTGCGGGTCTTTATTTTGTGCAAGCGGTGACTGAGAATCGTTCGATGATTAAAAAAATAATAGTCATTTCGAAATGACAAATTGCAACATTGTGCGCTTAAAATATAGTTCTGGCGATTTAAATCGCAAGAGTTATATTAATTTTGCGATTCGAACCGCAAGATTAATAGTTTTGAAAAACTAAGGCTTAACTTATGATTAAGAGAAAACTCCAAGAAGTTATTTTAAGTCATTTGCACAAAGGCAAAATTGTACTATTGCTTGGTCCGAGACAAGCTGGCAAGACCACTCTTGTTCGTGAGATTGTGAAGCTTGCCGGCTTATCAACACTTTGGATGAATGGGGACGAAACAGATGTACGAGATTTGTTGTCTGACACGACTTCGACAAGATTAAAGGCAATTATAGGGAACCATCAATTGATGGTGATAGATGAAGCGCAACGTATTTCAAATATTGGCATTACTTTAAAATTAATTGTGGATAATATCCAAGATGTGCAAGTGATTGCAACCGGCTCATCAGCATTAGAATTAGCGAATCAGATTACAGAACCATTGACCGGTCGAAAGTACGAATATTTCCTATACCCTGTTTCATTTGTTGAAATGGTTAATCAAACCAATATATTGGAGGAGAAACGCCTTTTGGAACATCGGTTGGTGTATGGTTACTATCCTGAAGTGGTAACCAAACAAGGTGAAGAGCAAGAACTCCTGAGGATGCTCTCGGAAAGTTATCTTTATAAGGATTTATTCGTTTGGAAAGATATTAAAAAACCGGCATTGTTGGAGAAATTGTTACAAGCATTAGCGTTTCAGTTGGGGAATGAAGTATCATTCCGTGAATTGGGTGAGATCGTCGGGGTGGATAATCAAACTGTTGAACGATATGTTGACTTGTTGGAAAAGGCTTTTGTCATTTTTAGATTAGGCTCTCTAAGTCGAAATCTCCGAAACGAAATCAAGAAAAGCAAAAAGTTTTACTTTTATGATAACGGTATACGGAATGCAATTATAAGAAATTTCAACCCAATTACTTTGCGTCAGGACAAGCGTGCTCTATGGGAGAACTTTTTAATTGCCGAACGGCTCAAGGTTAATCATTATAATAGACGATGGGTTAACTGCTGGTTTTGGAGAACGCATGCCCAACAGGAAATTGACTATATTGAAGAATACGCAGGTCAGCTATATGCTTATGAATTCAAATGGAGTCCTCAAAAGCGAGTCCACTTTTCGAAATCATTTTTAAAAGCTTACCCTGAAAGTACAATCAAGGTGATTAATATAGATACATTTATGGATTTTATAATGTGATCTAGTTAGAGGGGAGAAAGAACTCTGCCGACGACATGTGAATATGAATAATAGTAACCTTGTCATGCTGTGCGTCAGGCTCATTTAAAGTAAACTCAAGACTAGAGAATTTCCATGAAAAAACATAATTTACTAACCCGTCTCGGTAAAATAATCATAGGCTTGTTCATTTTCCTCATTATCCTCGCCTACGCCTACTGGATTCACCCGGTTTTGGGTGGATTTTTTTCTTTTCAGCATGGACAAAAAACGCCGATCACACCGGCGTGGGCGCTGGAGTGCTGGGTGTGGGAAGACGATGTCAACACCGCCGCCGCAGTCTGGGACATCCTGGATGGTTACCGGCAGTATGATTTTCCCGTGCGCACAATCCTCATTGATTCGCCATGGTCAACGCGTTACAATGATTTTCAGGTAGATGAAAAGCGCTTTCCGCATCCGCAGCAATTTTTCGGCAAGCTGGACAGCCTGGGCTATCGCGTTGTTTTGTGGATGACTTGCATGGTTGATCGTGAAAATGATGATACGGCAATTCGGGATGCCTCGCAGTGGTTTGATGAGGCCAGGCAGCGCGGATTTCTCGCCAATGGAGGAAAG
>JAACEJ010000707.1 GCA_011682565.1 Actinomycetota bacterium
TAACAGGGCCGGGCGTATTGAATGCTTTTTCCAAAGTCGGCTGAACTTGTTCCGGCTTGTCGGCAAATAATCCGACGGCCCCATAAGCTTCCGCCAGTTTAACGAAATTGGGGACATATTTTGGGCAATTTTCAACAGAACCATTGCAATGCGGAGGACAGCCAGGATCGCGCCGCAGGCACGTACCGGAGAAGCGGCGGTCGTAAAAAATAGCCTGCCATTGACGCACCATGCCCAGCGATTGGTTGTTGAGAATAATAATTTTGACCGGTATCTGGTAGACCACTGCTGTTGCCAGTTCCTGAATATTCATTTGAATGCTGCCGTCACCGGCTATATCTATGACAAGCTTGTCCGGGTTTGCGACCTGGGCGCCAATAGCCGCCGGGAACCCGTATCCCATAGTCCCCAAACCGCCTGAAGACAGAAATGTGCGTGGTCTGATATAGTTGTAAAACTGGGCTGCCCACATTTGGTTTTGTCCCACTTCTGTTGAAATGATCGCATTGCGATGAGAGACCTCGGCGATTTGCTCGACAACGTACTGCGGCTGGATTCTGCCGTTATCATCGTAGCGCAAAGGATGCTGTTCTTTCCAATCATGAATTTGCCGCATCCACTGTCGGTGCTTTTGCGGCTTTACATGCTTTAATAATTCCTTAAGCACATGTTTTACATCACCAACAACGGGCAAGTCGACCTCAATATTTTTACGGATGGTTGTCGGATCGATGTCTATGTGAATCACCTTGGCTTTTGATGCAAATTTATCCACTTTACCGGTTACACGGTCATCAAAGCGCGCGCCGACAGCGATCAATAAATCACATTCCTGAACGGCAAAATTCGCATAAGCCGTACCATGCATGCCCAGCATTTTCAGGGATTTTGCATCCGTTTCCGGGAAAATGCCCAGCCCCATCAACGTTGTTGTAACAGGTATTTCCGCGATTTCAGCCAGTTTTTGCAACTCTTCGGCCGCCTCACTGGCAATCACACCACCGCCGGCATAAAGGACAGGACGCTCGGCTTGTGCAATCATTTGCGCGGCTTTTTTAATTTGCTGCACGTGCCCCATGATTGTCGGCTTGTAACTGCGAATTTCGACCTTGTCCGGATAGGGCGCTTTTGTTAAAGCCTGTTGTACGTCCTTTGGAACATCCACAACAACCGGCCCGGGTCTGCCGGATCGCGCCAGGTAAAAAGCGGATTTTAATATCTCGGGAAGTTCATCTACATTTTTTACCAGGTAATTATGTTTCGTAATGGGGCGGGTTATACCGACCACATCCGCTTCCTGGAAAGCATCATTACCGATAAGATGTGTGTGCACTTGGCCGGTAATGGCAACAATCGGAATTGAGTCCATATAAGCGGTTGCCAGACCGGTGACAAGATTTGTTGCGCCCGGCCCAGAGGTCGCCATACAAACGCCGACCTCTCCCGAAGCTCGTGCAAAGCCGTCCGCTGCATGTACTGCGCCTTGTTCGTGCCGCGTCAGGTAGAAAGGAATATCTTCATCATAAAGTTTGTCAAAAATATCGATTACCGCGCCGCCGGGGTAGCCGAAAAATGCCCGCACTTTTTCTTTTTTCAGAGCATGGAGAATCATTTCTGCGCCAGTCATAACTTCCTCGAATAATATGTTTATTGCCATTCCGATACAATTATTGTATCCGCCTTATTTCAAAGACACACTTTGCTCTTAATGGTGTAGAGGAATAACCCTGTTGAATAATTTTGGAAAGTTTTAAGGATTTTTTGTGTTCTGCCTCTTACACCATTTGTTCTTTAGCGGAGCAAGAGGTCAAGAATAGCGATGGGTAATCGTTCGGGACGATCTAGAAATAACAAGAAAAGGGGTATGTTTGAGATAGAAACGCACGTTTCCGCATTACCGTTCGCTGATGGGATTGCCACCACGACCGGACGAAATACGTTGGATAATATTTTATAAAGTGCGTTCATACTCTTTTTTTGTTCCTGAGCTTTGTTCAATTAATTCATTTAATATAACGAAAAAATCATTAATGTCAATAAAAAAAAACAGCGGAATCATAACACCTCAGATATGGGTGATCTCCGGCTTGCAGACCTCAGGGGACTTGCAAGAAACTTGAAATTTTCAATAAATCAAGAGTGTCATTCCCGCATACTCTTAGCGGGAATCTATTTAATACTGATGAAATGGATGCCCGATAAAAGCATTCCCCAAAGGAACAGGCTGGGCATGACAGAATGATGTAGTAAAGTTTCTCGTATAAAATCAGATTCCTTCCTTGCTTTACGACGAATCGCCGGCACTATCGAAAAACCCCGGAAGCCTCGCTTTTTGAGGCTCAGGGTGTTCGGTACTGTGTTGTTCATCGAGCACGGGCTGGGTAGTGCCCACTCGATTCTTTATAGAAGCGAAATATATTTCTAAATTCCAATCATTTTATTAAATTGCAATAATCTTCATCCTGACAGTGTTTTGATTTTAACTTTGCAAAAATAGTTGACCATGATTGGTAAAATTTTATCGGAAAAAGAAACAATGCCCTTTATGAAATATATTCTGTTAGATATTGAATCAATAGATTTTGCGGACCGGTTTTATCGCTACTCCGGCGAAAGAAATCTTTCTCCTCTGCTAGAGTCCATACGAAAAG
>JAACEJ010000708.1 GCA_011682565.1 Actinomycetota bacterium
GGAGTGAAAGAATTAATTGATATAGATTCAATCGAGGACAAGAAAGTGAAACAGGCACTTATAAGCAGATGCCAATAATATTAAAAGAGGAATAACCATGCAATTACTCGATTGGTCGATTTTAATTGGTTTTGCCGTTTTTATTTCACTTGTGGCCTACTCAACGAAAAAGTACACCAAAAGTGTTGCTGATTTCCTGGCGGCCAGTCGATGCGGAGGCAAATATCTGTTAGCGATGGGAGATGGGATGGCGGGGCTGGGTGCGATAAGTATCGTAGCATCCTTTCAGCTGTACTACGAAGCAGGCTTCACTCCCTTCTGGTGGCAATCCATATTTTTGCCTTTGAGTCTTTTCGTCGCGATAATAGGGTGGATAATTTATAGATTCCGGCAGACCAGGGCACTGACAATGGCTCAGTTTTTTGAAATCAGATACAGCAGGCGCTTTCGGGTCTTTTCCGGCTTCCTCGCTTTCCTTTCGGGTATCATAAATTTCGGTATTTTTCCATCGGTAGGAGCACGTTTTTTCGTTTATTTCTGCAGATTACCGGAGACTTTCACTGTCGCCGGTTTTGATGTTTCAGCCTATGCGCTGGTGATGATTATCCTTATCGGAATCGCGCTGGCCTTTACCTGGATCGGCGGCCAGATTGCAGTACTGATTACTGATTTTATACAGAGTTTTGTATGTAATGTTATTTTCATCGTAATATTAGTGGTGCTGTTTATGAAGTTTGACTGGAGCCAGATTTCATCCGCCATCAGTGCTGCTCCGGAAAATCAGTCGATGGTCAACCCGTTCAAAATCAGCGGTCTGGAAAACTATAATCTTTTTTACTATCTGATAGCATTCTATATAGTCTTTTATGGAGCTTATAGTTGGCAGGGACAGCAGGCTTATAACTCATCGGCTGTAAACGCGCATGAGGCCAGGATGTCAAAAATTCTTGGCTATATTCGATTTATTACGCCCATATTATTTATGATGATACTGCCGATATGTACGTACACATTGTTTCATAATGCTGATTTTGCCAAAGAAGCGGCGCAAGCCAACGAAATACTATCGAGCATTGATAGTGTTCAGATACAAAAGCAAATGAGAGTTCCAATTGCCATGAGCACTTTCCTGCCGACCGGCATTATCGGATTGTTGTGTGCTGTGATGTTTGCGGCCTTTGTCAGTACACACGACACATACCTCCATTCCTGGGGCAGTATTTTTTTGCAGGACGTGGTAATGCCCTTTCGCAGGAAGCCTTTTACTCCCAAAGCACATATTCGGAATCTGAGATTATCAATTCTGGGGGTGGCGGTATTTATATTTTTCTTCAGTCTGTGGTTCAATCAGTCAGAGGATATTCTGATGTTTTTTGCTCTGTCAGGCACAATCTTTCTGGCCGGCTCAGGTATAGTGATTATCGGTGGACTTTACTGGAAAAGGGGAACCACCGCCGGTGCATGGGTCGCAATGATAGTCGGTTTAATAATGGCGGTTTTGGGATTCGCTTTCAGTCAGGGGTGCTGGCCAGGAATTGCCGGCTACATTCAAAGAGCCTTTCCTGATTTCTGGCTTTGGCTAAAGCAGATAGCTCCTTCATTGAATACGGAGAAATTTCTCTATAACCCCCAGGAGTGGTTTTTCTTTTCTACGATCATCTGTACTGTAAGCTATATTGCCGTATCGTTGCTGACAGTAAAAACAGCATTTAATCTTGATAGAATGCTGCATCGCGGCAAATATGCCATTGAAAGCGAAAAATCGCCGGAAGATAATGCCGGTCTTGCCAATTGGAAGAAAGCGCTCGGATTTGGGGGGAATTTAACAACAGATGATAAGTTCATCATCTGGAGTTCTTATTCCTACATATTTATTTCACTCTTTGTGGTTTTGGCGGGCATTGTTTATAACGCATTCTTTGGAATCCCGGATAAATTCTGGATGATATTCTGGCGCGGCTATATATGGGTTTTCTTTGTATTGACAATTCTACTGACGATCTGGCTGGGTATCGGTGGATTTGTGGACCTTAAAAAATTATTCAGGACACTTAAAACCGTCAAACGGAACGACCGCGATGATGGAACTGTTGTGAGCCATCATAATCTGGATGAAGAATAAACGTGAAGAGAATGTTTTTTACATCCCAGTCGAGATTTAATTTTGATGCCGACACTTTACTGTCAATGGGAGTTAAACATGCTTATGTTACGCCGTTTACGACTAACAATGAAGCGCTGGATAAACCGGAAATCATTCTCGAACGGCTGGAACAGTTAAAACGCAAAGCCGACTCCGCACTGAAAAAAGGCCTCGAAGTACATCCTTTTTTTGTTACCATCAATCATCCTGAAGGCAATTTCAAGATTCCTTCAGGATACCGTATCCAGCGAAATATTGACGGTTCGCTCAGACCGGAGTTTGTCTGCTTCAGAGATGAAACTCGTCAGGAAGAGATGATAAGTTTTGCAAAAAAAGCAGCACAACTCGGCTTTAACAGGATAATGTTCGATGATGACCTGCGGGATGCGTTCTGCTATTGTGATGAACATATATATAACTTTGAAAATTTCAAAAGCAAATCTCGCAGGGAAATCGAGCAGATACTTAATGGTGTATTAAGCAGTACCGAAGACGAGCAGTTGCGTA
>JAACEJ010000116.1 GCA_011682565.1 Actinomycetota bacterium
CAGCCTTGTAAATGATTTGTCTTCGAGAACGCGCAAAATCTTTGCCTGCGTTTCCAGGCTCATGTCGGCAATTTCATCAAGAAAAAGTGTGCCGCCATCGGCCAATTCAAATTTTCCCTGCCTTTTTTCCGTGGCGCCGGTGAAGGCTCCTTTTTCATGTCCGAACAATTCGCTTTCCACCAGGTCGCGGGGAATGGCGGCGCAATTCATGGTAATGAATGGCCCGTCCCTGCGCGGGCTCTGTGAGTGAATGGTTTGTGCAGCCAGTTCCTTCCCGGTTCCGCTCTCACCCGTCAACAGGACGGTCACGTCGGTGGGGGCCACTTTGGCAATCAAACTTTTCACATGCTTGATTGCTTTGCTTTTTCCGATGATCTCCCCACCCATCGAAATATCAAGCTGCTGCCGCAGACGACGATTTTCCCATTCAAGATTCAATTTATCAATTGCGCGCCGGATGAGCAGACGTAACTCGTCGATGTCGTAAGGTTTAGAGAGGTAATCGTAAGCACCCGCTTTCATCGCCTCGACGGCAATCTTTTCAGAGCCATAGGCTGTAACTACGATTGTAAGAGGTTTTGCATTCAGGCCGTCAGGTTTTTCATGAATAGTTTTGAGGAACTCGAGACCATTCATCTCCGGCATGTTCATGTCGCAGAGAATAATATCCGGAGAAAGTTTTTGCACTTGCTGCAAAGCATCCCGTCCGTTTTCCGCCTCATAAAGATGATATCCGCCCTTTTGCAACGCCCGTCTCATTCCATATCTGGCAGAAGCTTCATCATCAACAATTAATATTTTTATATCCTGATTTTTCATTTTTTATTATATTCTATTTCGTTTGTTGCAAGGGGAAGAAGCACTTTAAATTCCGTTCCTTCATTGGAATGACTTTTGACCTCCAGATAACCTCCAAGCTCTTCAACATTTCTTTTAACAATCGCCAGCCCAAGACCGGTTCCGACGCTTTTTGTTGTAAAAAACGGTTCGAGAATTCTGTTGAGGTTTTCCTCTGGAATTCCGGGGCCATTGTCCCTGATTAAAATTTGCAACCATTTTTCATTATTGGGAAAATTAACTCTTCCCGTTAGTCTGGACCTGGAGACAGCTTCGGCCGACTGCGTCAGGGAAATATCAAGCTTTCCGCCATTCGGCATTGCCTGGATCGAATTCAATATCAGGTTAAATATTACTTCCCGCACGGTTTGCTTTTTTGCAATAACAATCGTTGATGATATCTTTGTATAATGAATATTAATATTCGATTTTTTTGCCTGATGTTTTAGCAACGCAATCGCATCGTCGATAATCTCCGAAACATCCACACGATCGACATTTGCTTCCGATGGTCGGGCGAAACTGAGAAGCTTATCCAAAACAGCATTCAAACGGTTGATTTCTTTGATTACAATTTCAAGGTCTTCTGCGTCCTCTTCTCTCGCATTTTCATGCAGTACCTGGATGATGGTTTTTATTGAAGATAGCGGGTTTTTTATTTCATGCGCAATTGTCGTTGCCAGTTGGCCGAGAGAATTCAATTTTTCGGACTGGTAAATTTTCGCTTCCAGATCAAGACGATCCTGAACAAGCCGGGCGTTGAGAAAAGCAAGCGCTATTTGGTTTGCAAAAGTTTGCAAAACATCAAACTCCTCATCCGTATAGTCGTTGCCGGTTTGTTTTTCGGAAAGACAAATCAGACCAATCAGATTATCCCTGGAATAAATGGGGAACGCAATTTCAAAGCGGTTGCGATCCAGCGCCAGTCTCACGCGGTGATCGCGCATTTGCCGGCGCAGACGAAAATGACGCGTGGCATTCAACGCATCGACAAGTGATTCGACATCCCTAATCTTTTGGTTGCCGAAAGTTTTATAGATGACCGGCTTGCCGTCGATAATATTAAAAACAACGAGCGTACACGTCTTTGCTTTAAGTGTTCTGGTCAGCGCCTGACTGATGATCTGCAAAAGTTTTTCCAAATCAACAACATGGCTTATCGAATCGCTTAGTTCCCGTAAAAATTGCTGGTAATAATAGCGGTCTTTGAAAAAGAATTTATCCAGTTTCACTTGTATCTGCGAACGCAAAGGCTGAAAAGCAAAAACAAGAGCAACCAGAAGCAGCCCTTCGATAAATGTCGAATTCACTTCAGGGAACTGGCTGAGGTATTCCCCGACCTTGCGAATGCCGAGAAGATAAATGGCCATAACGATGCCGTAGATGATGGAATAAATCAAGCTCGGCTTGACAACGAGGCGATAAAAATTATAACGATAAACATAATACGCCAGGACCGCCAGAGGAAAGCTGGGAGACAACTGCATCAACAAATTCAGATACTGGCCAACATAAGCAAGTCTGTAGATCGGAATAATATACACCAAAATCAAACCCAGGCCAATTCCGGCAAGCAAATAACTCATATCCCTGTAATAATGCCGCTCGGACTCTTGCTTGAGAATCTTTGTCAGCTTGCCCGAAATGGTGATGGAAGCAATAATTGAAACGAGTATCCAGATTGAAAAGGGTTTGGCAAGAGATGCACTGACGTCAAGCAGATTCTGTCCCTGACTGAACTTTGGAATGCTAAAGCCAAGGAAAACAACCATTGGTAAATAGGTTGCCGCCAGGGAAAATATCTGCCGCTTCCTGAGAGGACGATGCGTCCCCAGTCTGGCGCGGTACAATATCCCTAGATGAACGTGCAAAAGTGCGGAAGGCATGGCAGCAAGGCCAAAATAACCAAAACCTAAAACAATATTAGCCGCCCCGGAAATGACGGAGCCGAAAAGCATTTCCAGAAGCAATGCCAAAAAATTACCGCCATGCCACAAAACGCAGGAGATCATGACAACGCCAAAGGCATAGTCATCGTAACGTTTCGGCATTTTTTTTATGGAAAGACTGAGCAGGACGATGGTGAGCGCAGTTCCAAAACCAAAGCCCAAAAGTGTTATGATATTATAAATCGGCATTGGGACAGAAAGGTTGATTAAATCTTTATATTCAGTGCAGACAAAACAGCGTCAATTGGATTGAAAACAGTCACTTCATCCGAACCCGCAAAAAGCAGTCCGACAGCATGATTTTCACTATCCACCAAAAGAGAACCGGAATCGCCGGGATCGGACATGTCGTTAGACAAAAGCTGATGCTCGTAAGTTGCAACCCGGTTTCCGCCGTAGCCCACTTCGATAGTGGCATCCAGTATCGTAATGCTGCCCTCGGTCAATCCGGTAGTACGCCCGCTTTTTTTAACAGCCATGCCGATTGTTGCCTCGGTTGTCCCCGAAACTTTGCCGATTTGCAGGGTGTTGTCACTAATCGCTGAATCCTGCCAAGGCCTTGCCACAGCGGCATCCACAAGATTAACCGGCGCAGCGGCGACCGGCACCATGCGCGTCTGTGACCCGCTTGCTTGGGCGAACAGATTCAGCAGGGAAGCAATAAACCTGGCAATCGGACATTGGCTGCCATTGCCGCCATCACCACCACCACCGCCGTCCTTGTATTGGATGGTAACGAAACGCAATAGGTCGGCAATGCGGTCTTGCGGTGCACGTCCGCCATCAGCCGCACCCGGCTGAATAATTGCGTCGCCCAGGCGTGCATTATTGCTGTTGGCAAAGACGTGATTATTTGAAAGGATAAGCATTTCATCCGTCGCGGCATCCCAAACAACGGCGCCAAAAGTCCCCGCAGTAATGGCATAATGCCCGATGCTTGCTCCGGGTGGAGCTGGTCGCAGCCTCTCCCTCGGTGATTGATAGGCCACAACTTTGCCTACGCGGATAACGTCCGTCGGAATGCCGTCGACCGTTTTGGGAACAATCTCTTTTGGGGCAAGACTTTGCAGATCAACTTTTTCCTGAACCAAAACAGACAAGGAAAGATCGGCCGTCTTTTTTCCTCCCGTTTCTTTGAAGCCGATACCGACACCAATCACATTGGATTTCTTTAAAAGATGCTTTTGTGCAGATTGGCGTACGCCTGAAATTTTTTGCACGTCAGTCATAAGAATACTCCTTATGTTGTTCGACTTTGCAATTAGATCCGAAAGGCAACACTTTTTTCAAGAGACTTATAACACTGCCCGGGCGAGTCGTTCCGGCGTATGCCTGAATCTCCAAACTTTTGATTTTAGAAGACTGGGGCATTCGCCGGGGTGACTTGCTTTATCCTATTGTTAAGCCACCCTTTGTTTTGTTCTCAAACTCTTATTCTATCCACCCATAACTGAAGATTTACGGAGAATTAACTTTTTACAGAGCTTCATAATATACGGAAAATTGATGTTTAATCAAGCGAAATCAGGTTATTGTAAAAATCCTTTTTTATAATTAACTTATTTCTTAACAAAATAAATCCCGCTTTCTTTTTTTAAACAAAATCGGAACAATCCTGTTTATGATGAGCAAAACAAATTATATCACCCGACTGATTATCTTAATTTCACTCACACTGTCCTTTGAAATGCTTGGCCTGCCACAGCCGATTACCGGCCCATTGGTCAATCTGATGCTCATTCTTACCACGCTCGTGCTTAACCCCCTGGCCGGCGTCATTCTTGGCTCCATATCGCCGCTTGTGGCCGTGATACGCGGGCAACTCCCGGCCATTCTTCTGCCGATGGTTCCATTCATTATCATTGCTAATGCTCTTTTCGTTCTTATTTTCGGCCTTACCGGCAAGTTATTTCCTTTCTCACTCGATCACGATTCATCTCCGCTAAAATCCATCGGCAACTGGCTGGGTTTGCTTCTTGGCGCGACGATCAAATTTTTATGGCTCTATGCATCCGCCAGCTTTGTGGTGCCTCTCATCCTCGGAAAACAATTGCCTGCCCCCTTTATTGCGATGATGGCCATTCCGCAATTCATAACAGCCATAATCGGCGGTATTTTTGCTTTATTGATTTTTAGTATGCTGCGGGGAATTATTGCGAAAAATGATTAAAATATCATTTTGAAGGCGGTGTTATCTCTGCAATCGGTTTCATGTACTTTACCGCACCGCACTAATAATCGCCAGGTTGAGAAACTTCCACGGCACTTCGACTTTATCAAATCCGGCAATGCGCAGCCATTCGATCTTTGTATCCAACGTGCATACATAATGTTGCTGCCGTAACACGGTGGATTGTGAAAGCTGATCGATCTGCTTCTGGCTCACTTCGCCGTTCTTCATTGCTTTGCGGACAAGCTGAATTTCAATTTCGTGAAAGATGCGATTTACTCGCGAATCACCGGATTTAAAGAATTCGCAGGAAATCCATCGGCCCAGAGGATTTAAAATATTAAACGCTTCCTGAACCAGTTGCTTGTGGCGTTCCAAAGGCAGGTAATCCAGGGTGAAAGAGGATATGATTGCATCGATGGACTCCAGGTCTTCGCTCCATGAGGGCTGATTCAGATCACGATGAAAAGGTAGAAATTGCTGTTTAAAGTTGGCCAGCTTTTCTCGACCCCGATGCAGGATTTGTTCATTGTTGTCAATCCCAAAAATGGTGGCGCGGGGAAAAGTTTCAAAAACCCTGCGCGAAAGGCCACCCAGTCCCGAACCCAGGTCAACAACTCGTAACTCGTTTGCATTCGAAAAATCAAGCATCGAAATCATAAGGTCATGAGCTTCACGATACTTTGGGATGATGAACTCGTAAATATTTTCCAGCAAACTGATCTGCTCGGAATCAGGCTGTTTAGATTCATTTTCACTCATCGTAATTCAAATCCTATTTTTGATGTGGCAGTCTCTTCAATCCCCTTTATCGAAGTGGTAATCTCCAACTCGTACTGTCCGGGATCCTGGTGGCTGAGATCGAGAGAAAGGTACTCCACCGAAGTGTCCGAATTGGAGAATCTTTCGACAAGGTTGGAAATTTCTTTGCTTCCCCCGGTAAAAAGCCCTTTTATTTTAGCGAAAATATTATTTCGTGTACGCTTTAAAAGTTTGATTTTATAATTCAAATTAAAAGCAATGGATTTTTTATCTCCGATGGGAAGATTGTAAATTTCAAAATAAATGTCGACCGGATTAGTCCTGTTAAAAACACGTTGCGGATCAGGAAAGACACGCAAGCCGTTTTTCACGTACGGACCTTTTTCATCTGTTGGGATAATTTCCTTTGCCAACTCGATGCTGCTCATTTTGAGATTTTCGACGTGATAGATGGCCATCCCATATTTGAATTTGTAGCCGCCAATACCGTTTTGCTGTGGCATCCGTAAAAAAATATTCATGTACATTTCCTGGGGCACGGCCTGAAACGTGTACTGACCGATCCAAATCCCCAGCGAGTCCACAATGTTTTTTACATCTCCGGCAGTAATCGTTCGATTCAGCCTGCAGAGTTGATTCCACTTTAAATCGTAAGCAGCAAAGCCTAACTCTATTTTCTGATCGGACAAAGGCTGCTTGTTATCCACAGCCATGTCTTTTGGATTCAGACCGTAATAAATTTCATAGCGCGTTTTATATCCATCTCCCTGAAAAGTGGAAATATAAAAAGGAAAAGCTATGGGATGAATCTTTTCATGCCAGGAATGCTGGTCGCTGTTTAAAGCTTGATAAGCATCCGCCCGGCTGCGCAGAGCCATTTCCTCTTGCAAAGAATTGACTTCAAGGGGATCGGCCACATAGAGCCTTTGAAAGATAGAATCCCATTCGAGCCTGCTCTCGAGAATTTCACGGGGGACAATGGCCGCAAGACGCCAGTTATTGCCTGTTCCATTTTTATCGATAAAAAAATGAAACATGAGCTTTTTATGTAAACCGTTCGCATAATAAAGCCACGATTCGTTCGACTGTGTTGCATTCACCCCGGTTTGCGACGGCATTGCACCGTTTGCGCCACTCAGATCAAAAGCCGTGTCATCAGGATCACCCTGGCGAATATAGATGAGACCTTTGTCATTAAATTTTTGATTTAAACTAAAAACGCGGGGAAAAGTCAGATATTGCAATTTATCAGGATTATTAAAAAGAGTACGAAAGCCATCATAGCGAAAATATTTTTCAGCGTAGAGAATACGCCGAAAATGTTCAATCAATCTTAAATTAACAGCAGAGCCGGGCATAGGTGCGCGCTTGAGCCAGAACTTTTGGAAAAAAGTTCTTTTGCCGTCCAGGCTTCTAATGCGCCCATATTCATCATACTCCTTGTCCGAAAACACATATTTCAATTCTTCAAAAATCAGTGCCGCGTCAGTCAGGGTTCGCATAGAATCCACAGCCTGCTCATAATAATATTGGCATTCTTCCGGCTTGTTCTGCGCAAACTTTGATTTCGCCAGCGCCAAGCGCACGGGCACAAGAGAAAAAGTTTCATCATGAGACTGCAATAATTTCTCAAATATCGAATCGGCTTTGCTGAACTTTTTTCCCCTGCGATAGCTGTCGCCTATGTATAATTGCGCTCGAAGTCCTGTTCGGCTCACCAGCCACGTACGTGCCTGCGTTTTGTTTTTGTGATATAAAAGTGAATCATAAAATCTATGGACACCGACGATAACAGCAGGCATTGCGGGATTCTGTTCAAGCTGTTTCTCCCCCCAGTCGATTGCCTTGTAAAAATGTTTGCGGTATCTTTCCAATAAACCGAATTGGTACTGCACATCCCTGAACCCCGGCCGGGCTTGTATAACAGCCTTGAAGTAACGTTCCGATTTGCCCCAATCTCGTCGGCGCAGTAGAAACGCTTTGAACTTTCCACTCTCCCGGTAACAAATCCCCAGGTAATACATGGCCAAAAAGTCATTCTCGTTAATTTGCAATACATCCTTAAAGTACCCTTTGGCCTTTCCCCAATCTTTTTTCAGAGCCTGAATTTGTCCGAGATACCCTAATACTTGTATATTGCCCGGCGTGGCTCGATTGACCTCCAGCAAAAGTTTTGAAGCACCAAAAGTATTCCCCGCACGATACAATTTGACGGCCTGCAAAATTTTTTGCTCCGTTGAATCCGGTGCCTGAGAAAATACAAATAAAGGGTAAAACACAAAAAGCAAACAGATCATATTTTTTTTCATAAAGATCAACTTAAAAGGATTCCTATAAATTGGGTATGAAGCGATTCTTCATTTTTTCTCGTTTGCTTTTCCCAATAAATCATTATACAAAATATAGATTGCAAACTCAAGTCGTTATTTTGCTTTTTCGCAAGCCCTCACTTACCGGGGATGTTTCAGAAATCTCGTGCCTAAGGGACGTGAATTAATTAAGTTGATCAAGTGCACCGATCTAACTCTTACAATAATAGCGATTGGAGAAGAGCAAATGGGCAAGTTATTTAATTCACTGTCCTAAGCGGGGTGAAAACAATCAAATTCCAGGAGTGCAGTCCTTTTATGGGCTGCGACGATATTTTTGTGCTTGTACAATAAGGAAATTGATATTGATCTTTAAAACAGAGATTGCTATATTATTATTCTTGTCTTTTGGGACAATATACAAAAAGAGATATAAGGACTTTTTAAAAA
>JAACEJ010000709.1 GCA_011682565.1 Actinomycetota bacterium
CCCCAAAGAGTAGTGATATCTTACAAGACGCACTCCAATTGCCCCTACCGACAGGGCAGAACTCGTTGAGCAAATCTTGAGCAGCTTTGAGTTTGCTGCTGAGGTCAAACGAACCTTGGAAAGGATATTGCAATTTTCTGAAGCTTGGACAAGACTTTCCGCAAGAACGCGACGCTGTCGTACAAAAAAATTTCCTTATGGATTAGTTTATCAAATTCGCTCTGACAAAATACTGATAATAGCTGTCATGCATTCGCGTCGACATCCTGATTCATGGAAAAATCGAACGAATGAAAACGATTAATTTAATTTTGTAAAGTATTATTGACCTGTCGGCAGTATCATTCTTTCCACGCCTCATCCTCTTCCGGCTTTAACCAATCTTTGCTTAAAGATGATTCACTCATTGTTGTGATTTCCCTCGTCTCTGTTGATTTGCGATATTTGAGGTATCGGATAAAATCCAAAACTTCATCCAAACTATCTGGCAAATCATGTATATTCTAAATATCAAAAATAATCTGCGCACGCCATCCATTTTTTGATTTTTTTACGAATAACTTGTGATATGTAACGGCTTTGATCTCTATTTGGATGTCGTGCTTTTGGCGGTCGATTCTTTCGCCGGCTATGGAAGCAGTGAGGGTATTGTTTTCAATAAAAATTTCCGAAATATTGCCAAGCAGCACTCCTTCAGTTTGAAAAATAAAATTTAGTTCTGAAAGCCAATCGACCAGGAGTTCTTCAATATTATTACCGCCGGCCATGATGCTAAATGTTTCATCGTTTGCAGCTTTTCCTCGGGGACAGATGATTTGGAACATTGCCTGTGCTGCTGTGACGAACAACTCTTCGAGGGTTGCGGCACTGATTTGAATGCCCACATCCCCGGTGTGATCGAGATATTTTATTTTTCCTGCCATGAGCGTTTTTTCACAAAAAAGTTACGCCGAAAATGGCCGCAGTCTGCCGGCGTTGGCGAGCAGCAGAGGCATCAAATCAGCAGAACGCATGACACCAAGACTGCCTTGCGCGCATGAAATTTCATCAAAATGCATGACGTCATCATAACGGCAAAATTTGGAGTGCAGCAAAACAGGAACGGGATGCCAGCTTGTTGCTGCCATTGCAGTGGGCGTCGAATGATCGGCCGTCACAGCAATGACATCCGGGCTTTTTTCCAAAAGTCCCGGAATATGTCGATCCACTTCCTCGATGACTTTAATTTTACGATAATACTCACCCTGCTGGCCAAATATTTCCGTTTCCTGAATGGAAATAAAAAAGAAATCGTATTGATCATAAACATCGGCGAATTTGGAAAACAGAGTGCCCACCTCGGCATTCTCTTCAAAGACGTCCATGCCGAGAGAGGCAAAAAGCGCTTTATCCGATTTCTGCTGAAAAATGCCGCAAGCCTTTAGCTTATATTTCTTATCCAGTATTACTGTTTTTACATTATGATTGAAACCCAAAAGCGCCAGGGTTGCAGCGCGGGTGGAAGGCGTTATCCCGGGGGCAATGGGGTACAAAAGTCCGGCGGCCGATCTGCGCACGAGTGCATCGATGTTCGGGATATACGCCTGCTGCAATTCCGTCAACATATTCGGCCCGGATTGAACGCCGCCGCCCCCGCTGATGTTGAGCACAACTATTTTCGTCGTGTTTTCCTGAACCAATTTTTCAATTGTCTCGGAATTCATAGATTTCCATAAACGTCAAAGCTTCCTTTGATTTAGACCAAGGCGGCTGGGACACATATCTTCTTGTTAGCTTTTCCCGGTCTTCCGTCTCCGTTTGTAATTATTTGAACGTAATCAGCGAATCATCATAATCCACAACTTTTTCATATCCCAACAAATTCAAAAGGGTTGCGGCAATATTGCTTAATCCCGGATTAGCAATATCCGCCATTTTATATTCGCCCTTATAATCCGCATCGACAATGATGAACGGCACGGGGTTCAGCGTATGCGCCGTTTTCGGCGTGCGCACACCGTTTTTCTCTGTCCACATTTCGTCGGAATTTCCGTGATCGGCTGTCACTATAGCAATGCCATCCAGTTCCCTGACCACGTCGATCAGTCGTCCGACCATTTCATCCACCGTTTCCATGGCAACAATGGCCGCATCCATTACGCCGGTGTGTCCTACCATATCCCCATTGGGAAAGTTGATCCGCCCGAAACGGTATTTCCCGGACTTTAACAATTCGATCGATTTTTCCGTAATCTCCAGTGCTTTCATCTTGGGCTTTTTATCGAACTCGATTCTGTCGGACGGAATTTCAATATACTTTTCCACACTTTCGTCAATGTATCCGGAACGATTACCGTTCCAGAAATAAGTAACATGGCCAAATTTTTGTGTTTCCGAAATAGCAAACTGGGTTACTTTTTCAGCACACAAATACTCGGAAACGGTGCGATCAATCTGCGGCGGAGCAACGATGTAATTCTTGGGGATGTGCAGATCACCGTCGTACTCCATCATGCCGGCATACAGAACATCCGGCACCCGGCCGCGGTCGAACGCATCAAAATCTTTTTCTTCGAATGCACGGGAAATCTCGATGGCCCGGTCGCCGCGAAAATTGAAATCCAGCACATTGTCGCCGTCCTCAATCTTCCCGACAGGTTCATTGTTTTC